>DATHAV010000391.1:0-10637 GCA_035296505.1 Pseudoxanthomonas sp. | reverse complement strand
GCCCGCAAGCTGACGCCGCAACAGCTGGCGGCCGGGATCGACACGATGCCCGAAGGCATTGCCGCGGCCGGCGGCGACCTGGCCAAGTTCGCGCTCCAGCAGAAGCTGGTGGACGGGCTCAAGACCGAAGAGGAGGTCGAGGCGCTGCTGGCCGAGCGCGGCATGGCCGACGAGGACGCCGAGGGCGGCTATCGCGGGATCGACATGGGCGCCTACCTGGCCCAGCACGACGCCAAGACCCTGCCGATCGGCGGCAAGCCGCAGCTGGCGGTGGTCGTGGCCGAAGGCGAGATCATCCATGGCGAGCAGCCGCAGGGCCGGATCGGCGGCAAGTCGACCTCCGAACTGCTGCGCGCCGCGCGCGACGACGATCAGGTCAAGGCCGTGGTGCTGCGCGTGGATTCGCCGGGTGGCGACGCCTACCCCTCGGAGCAGATCCGTCGCGAAGTGGCCGCCCTCAAGGCCGCCGGCAAGCCGGTGGTGGTGTCGATGGGCGACCTCGCCGCGTCGGGCGGCTACTGGATCAGCATGAACGCCGATCGCATCTACGCCGATCCTTCGACCATCACCGGCTCGATCGGCATCTTCGGCCTGATTCCGAACGTCACCCGCTCGCTGGACAAGATCGGCGTCCATACCGACGGCGTCGGGACCACCCGTTTCGCAGGCGCTTTCGACATCACGCGTCCGCTGGACCCGGCGGTCGCCAGCGTGCTCCAGTCGGTGATCAACAAGGGCTACGCCGACTTCATCGGCAAGGTGGCCAGCGCCCGTGACCAGAGCGTGGAAGAAGTCGACACGGTCGCGCGGGGGCGGGTGTGGAGCGGCGCCCAGGCCAAGGAGCGTGGGCTGGTGGACGAACTAGGCGGGCTGGACGCTGCGCTCGCCGATGCCGCCGCGCGCGCCAAGCTCGGCGGTAAGAACGACTACCGCGTGCGCTACATAGAGAAGGCGTCGTCGCCCTTCTCGCAGTTCATGGGTGGGCTGGCCAGCAGCCGCATGGGCGCGGCGTGGCTGAAGGACTCGGGTTTCGCGCGCGCCCTGCTGGCCAGGACGATGCCGGAGGTCGATGCGCAGCTGCGCTTCGTCGAGGAGTCGGTCAAGCATCCGGGACGCGCGCCGGTGAAGACTCTGGTGTACTGCTTCTGCGGTCTTTGATGCCGCTACGTGCCCCGTCGCAACCGGGCACGCTCGGATCGGTGATGCTCAGTTGATCGCGGAGTCTATCGCGGCCTTCTGCCGTTCGGCGGCGTCGCCGACCGTGCTCTCGACGGCCTTGGCCTTGTCGATCGGCTGCTGGATCGCATCGTTCGGCTGCGAATGCGCGGCCACCGCCTTTGGCTCGGGCGGCTGATCGGTGGGTGTCTGCTCCGGTGTGCAGGCCGACGTGGCGAAGGCGGCTGCCGCGACCAACAGCAATGTGCGCAGTGTCTGCGAATGCATGGCGAACTCCCTGGAGGACGTGGCGTTATGCTACGCGCGATTCCCGTAGGGCAGTGCGATGGCCACCAACCGCTGGCGACTGGACGGACAACGCGCGCTGGTGACCGGCGCCAGCGCGGGCATCGGCCTGGCGATCGCGCGCGAACTGCTGGGCTTCGGCGCGCACGTGATGCTGGTCGCGCGCGACGAGGACGGTCTGATCGCCGCGCGCGACGACCTGCAGGAAGAGTTTCCCGAACGCGAAATCCTCGGGCTGGCCGCGGACGTGGCCGACGAGCAAGACCGCCGCGAGATTCTCGACTGGATCGAGGATCGGGACGGCGGACTCAACGTGCTGGTCAACAACGCCGGCGGCAACCTGACCCGGGCGGCCGTGGATTACACCGAGGACGAGTGGCGCGGGATCTTCGAGCTCAACCTGTTCTCGGCGTTCGAGCTGTCGCGCTACGCGCATCCCCTGCTGGTCCGCCACGCGGCATCGAGCATCGTCAACGTCGGCAGCGTTTCGGGCGTGACCGCCGTGCGCAGCGGCGCCCCCTACGGCATGACCAAGGCGGCGCTGCAGCAGCTCACGCGCAACTTGGCGGTGGAGTGGGCCGAGGACGGCATTCGCGTGAACTCGGTCGCGCCGTGGTATATCCGCACGCGCCGCACCTCGGCCAAGCTCGCCGATCCCGACTACCTGGACGAGGTGCTGCTGCGCACGCCGATGGCACGCGTGGGCGAGCCGGAAGAGGTCGCCGCCGCCGTCGCCTTCCTGTGCCTGCCCGCGGCGGGCTACATCACCGGCGAATGCATCGCGGTGGACGGCGGGTTCCTGCGCTACGGGTTCTGAGGTCGCCTCGTTCCTGATGCGGTTCGGCACCGGCAGGCGTGGCCGATCGCCGCCGCAGGCGCCACGGCCCTCTTCCCTGCCGCAATTCTGGTTGAAGCGGCCGAGTCGGGCACCGGCGTGACGTCCTGCCGGGCATTGCCTTCAAAAACCGCACGCTCGCTTGATTAGCCACCGCCTCGCGCCAAAGCGTCGGCTAGTCCCGGCACGCGCTCTGGTCGACGATGCGCTGCACGCGTTCGAACTCGGCCTTGTTCTTCTCGACGTTTTCGAAGCGGGCGAAGCGCCAGGCCACTTCCGTTTCGCCCAGGCGCTTGCGCCACGCACCGCACAGGGCGCCGTCGGGCACGCGCGCGCAGGTGTCGCGCACCACTTCGCAGGCTTGCCCGGCACCGGTGTCCGGGTTGCCGTCCAAGCCGACCGTGCGCAGCGCCACGCATCGCGACTGCGGCTCGTCGTCCTCGGTGACGTAGCCGTCCTGGTCGTGGGTGGTGCACTGGAACAGGTTGGGCGGCGGCAGGCGCTCCCGGTCTGGCTTGGCCTCGGCCGCGGTCCCGGGACCGTCTTCACGGCGCGGCGCTGATTCGGCCGCCGCTGGCGCTGCGGGCGCCGCGGCGGGTGTCACGGTCGCGGGCGCCGGTGCGGCATTCATGGGAACGGTGGTCACCGCCTGCATCGGCCTGATCTCCTGCCTGCTGCCCTTGGGGCACGGCATGTTCTGCAGGGCCAGGGCGCCGGTCGCGTCGGTGCAGCGGTAGAACACGACTTCTTCGGCGTGGAGCGGGGTGGCGGACAGCAGCAGCGCGCACATCAGGTGTCGCAGGTAGGCCATGAACCTAATTTCCGCAGTCGTTGGACAGGCGTGCATCGATCCCGCGCTGCTCGAGTTCCAGCTGACGCCGTTCGCTGGTGCCGGCGCTGTTGTAGCGGCGAATGATCGCGTAGCGCCGATCCGACAGCCGCGCGCAGACTTCCTGCTGCGGCAGCGGATGGCATGGGTCGCGCACCCAGCTGCCGCCCACGGGGATCGCCACCCCCACGTGCGGGCCATGACGTATCGGCGGCACCAGCGGCTGGCTGGACCAGTCCGGCATTGGCTGGGCCGGCCGCGGGTGCGGCACGCGGTCGCCACGCCCCCACACCGGGTAGCCCAGCGCCCACACCGGCACCCAGCGTGGGTTTCCCTCGCTGCTGTCGCTGGCGTAGCGCTTGCCCTCGCCGTCGATGCACTCGTACATCGGCTGCGGCGGCGTGCGGTACACCACTTGAACTTCGCGCTGCGGCGGCGCCTTCGTCGTGACTGCAGGCGCGGGCGCTGCTTTGGCTGCCGGCGGATCCCTTGGCCGCTGCATGGTGCGCATGTCCTGAGTCTCGCCCTTGGCGCACGGCGAGTCGCGCAGGGTCAGCTTGCCGGCCGCGCTGGTACAGCGGTAGATCGTCACTTCCTGCGCGGGCACGGGCGGCGGTGCGGCGGGCCACAGCATCAGGACCGGGAGCAACAGGCGCGTCATCGCTACATCCTGCGTGCAATGGCGGTGAGGGAGAAGTGCATCGCCGAAGTCCGTTCATGCCCCGGGCGGTGTTGGATGCCGCATCCGCGGTGCCTAAGGCCTCTCGCAGAGCGGCGCTGATCGGCGCGCCGGGGATGCTGCCGGGCGCTGCAGCCTTGGTTCGCTTTCCAGGATCCGTTCGCCACCGCCAGCAGTGGCGCGGGTAGCTCTAGGCACGAATGCCAGCAGGTTCGCCCGAAAGATTGGTGCTGGTGGACACCAGTGCTGCGCTGTACTCGGCACAGCGCCACCACGGCCGCAAGCGTGCACCGCGAGATTCAGGACCCATCCAGCCGGGCGACGCGCATCGCCTGCCTGCGACCATCTGGCACCCGCCACAGGTCCATGGAAGGATCCAGGTGGTCGAGCGCCGCGGCGATCAGGATCAGCCTCTAGATCTCGCGCTGCCTGATCGCCAGCAGCTTCATCGCATTGCCCCATCGGGCGGTCCCACTCCAAGTCCACATCGTCTCGGCAAGGGAGGTGCCGCCGCGCCGCGTGGAACGACGACCGGCTGGTGGAGCCCGGTGCACCGCGCTCGGCGTGCCATGCGCCCATCGCACGCCGGCAGTTCAGTTCTATAGAGACAGATCCGTCTTCAGAACGGCGCATCGTCCCCGGCCGCTTGCGCCGAGGCAGTGTTGCCTGCGGACTTTTTCGCGACCTTGGCGACCGTTTGCTTGGCCGCTTTCTTGCCGGCTTTCTTGGCGGTCTTCTTGCCTGCCGCTTTCTTGGCGGTGGCTTTTCTGGCCGGCGCCTGCTTCGGCGCGTCCTTTTTGGGCGCGGCCTTCTTGCCGAAACCCTTGCGCATGGGCTTGCCGGTTTCCTCCAGCAGCTTGACCACTTCCTCCATCGTCAGCGACGCCGGTTCGCGATCCTTCGGGATGCGGCCGTTGAGCTTGCCGTCGCTGATGTACGGCCCATAGCGCCCGTTCAGCACCTGGATGTCGCAACCGTCGAACTCCTTGATGATGCGGTTGCGCGCGATTTCTTCCTTCTCCTCGATCAGGAACACCGCGCGCGCCAGGTCGATCGTGTAAGGGTCGTCCTCCTTCTTCAGCGACGCGTAGACGCTGCCGCGCTTGGCGAACGGGCCGAAGCGGCCGACGCCGACGCTGACTTCCTCGTCCTTGTCGGTGCCCAGCTTGCGCGGCAGCTTGAACAGCTCCAGCGCGTCCTCCAGGCTGATCGTGTGCATGCTCTGCCCGGGCCGCAGCGAGGCGAACGTCGGCTTGTCCTCCGCGTCCTCGGCGGTGCTGCCGATGGCGGCGTACGGCCCGTAGCGGCCCAGCCGCACGCTGACCGGCTTGCCGGTCTTGGGATCGGTGCCGAGCTCGCGCGCGCCGGTGGCCTCGCTGCGGTCCACCGATTCCTTCTTGTCCTCGACCAGCTGCTTGAACGGCGTCCAGAACCGCTCCATCAGCGGCACCCATTCCTCCTCGCCGCGCGACACCGCATCCAGTTCGTCCTCGAGCTTGGCGGTGAAGTCGTAGTCGACGTACTGGGCGAAATGGCCGCTCAAAAAATTGCTGACGGCACGGCCGACGTCGCTGGGGCGGAAGCGGCGGCTGTCCAGCTCGACGTACTTGCGGAACAGCAGGGTCTGGATGATCGACGAATAGGTCGAGGGCCGGCCGATGCCGTATTCCTCCAGCGTCTTCACCAGCGAGGCTTCCGAATAGCGCGGCGGCGGCTCGGTGAAGTGCTGGTCGGCCTGGATGCGGTCCAGCGGGATGCGGTCGCCCGGCTTCATCGCCGGCAGCTTGCGGCCTTCGTCCTCGTCTTCGGAGGTCTTGGCGTCCTTGCCCTCTTCGTAGACGGCCAGGAAACCCGGGTCGACCACGGTGGTGCCGCTGGCGCGGAACACATGCTCGCTGCCCGCGGCCAGATCCACGCTGACGGTGTTGAGCGTGGCCGGCACCATCTGGCAGGCGACGGCGCGCTTCCAGATCAGCTCGTACAGGCGGCGGCCGTCGTCGTCCAAGTACCTGGCCACCTGCGCCGGCGTACGCAGCGCCGACGTCGGGCGGATCGCCTCGTGCGCCTCCTGCGCGTTCTTGGACTTGGTCATGTAGAAATTGGGCTTGTCCGGCAGCGCCTGGGTGCCGAAGTCGCGCGCGATCACGTCGCGGATCTCGGACAGCGCTTCCTGCGACAGGCTCACCGAGTCGGTACGCATGTAGCTGATCAGGCCGACGGTGCCTTCGGCGCCGATCGTCATGCCCTCGTACAGCTTCTGCGCCACGCGCATGGTGCGGCTGGTGGTGAAGCCGAGCTTGCGCGAAGCCTCCTGCTGCAGGGTCGAGGTGGTGAACGGGGGCGACGGACGCCGCTTGCGCTCCTTGCTGGTGACATCGGTAACGTGCAGCGCGCCCTGTGCCGCCCGCTGGATGCGCAGGCGCGCCGCCTCGGCGGTATCGCCGTCGGTGATGGTGAACTGCTCGAACTTCTGCCCGTCCAGCTTGGTCAGCTTGGCGGCGAACGGCTGCGAGGGATGCGCGCACTGCGCCTGGATGGACCAGTATTCGCGCGCGAGGAACGCCTCGATCTCCTCCTCGCGCTCGACGATCATGCGCAGCGCCGGCGACTGCACGCGGCCGGCGGAGAGCCCGCGCTGCACCTTGCGCCACAGCACCGGCGAGAGGTTGAAACCGACCAGGTAGTCCAGGGCGCGACGCGCCTGCTGCGCGTCCACCAGGTTGCCGGCGATCTGGCGCGGCTTGGTCATGGCCTCCTTGATGGCGCGCGGGGTGATCTCGGTGAACACCACCCGGTGCAAAGGCTTGTCCTTGAGCAGGCCGCGCTCCTTGAGTATCTCGGCGATGTGCCAGCTGATCGCCTCCCCCTCGCGGTCCGGGTCGGTCGCCAGGAAGATGTCGTCGGCGCCCTTGGCGGCCTTGGCGATGGCCTCGACGTGCCTCTCGTTCTTGTCGATCAGCGCGTAGCTCATGGCGAAGTCCTGGTCCGGATCGACCGCGCCCTCCTTCGGCACCAGCTCGCGCACGTGGCCATAGGACGCCAGGACGGTGAAGTCCTTGCCGAGGTATTTGTTGATCGTCTTGGCCTTGGCCGGCGATTCGACGATGAGCAGGTGCTTGGGCATGTGGGGGCTTCGAGCGCCGACGGGCCGGCGAAAGTGATGCAAACGCAGAGGTCAAGAAGCCAACGCCCGGAGCAGCTGGCCCCGGGCGTTCAGGTTTCTTCCTTTTATAGTGGAATCACGGTCGAGCCAGCGTGTCAAGCTCGAATGGCATTGCCGCCCTTGTCAGGCGTTGGACACCGTGAGTCCGATGATCACCGCAAACAGCGCGATCAAGCCCAGCATCAGCACCGCGAAAATCGAGAGGATGACCACGGTCACGGTTCCGAGCTTGGGGTTCTGCCACTCCGGGTGCGCGGTGTAGGCCCACTTGTCGACCACCAACGTGTCGCAGATCATGTCATGCAGGCCCTGCTTACGCTCGGTGAAGGCCGCCATCAGGTAGCCGATGTACAGGATCAGGGCGCTCAGGATGAAGGCGAAGAAACGGCCGATGCCGCGGCCCAGGGTGATGCGCCGCCCGTCGCCGCGCACCACCTTGATGCCGACCGCCATCTTGCCCAGCGTCGCTTGCTTCGACGAAGCGTGGAAGGCGGCGTAGTACACACCGAACAACAGCAGCGGAAACAGGTAGATCATCCCCAGGAACACGAACCCGCTGGTGCTGGAGAACAGGGTTTCGGGGCTGCTGGCAAAGCTGCTCAGGTTCATGCCGAAAAACACCGCCGCCAGCACCATCTGGACGATCTGCGCGGCAATGCCCACCACCGTTGCGTCGATCAAGTAGGCCGCCGTCCGCTTCCAGAAGCCGGCGTGCACCACTTGCCCGCCGGCGTAGAACGTTTCGTGGGAGCTGAGTATGGCCCTCGGCGGCGCGTAAGGCGAATCGGACAGCAGTGGTGCAGGCGCAGCGAGCGTATCGTCTGCGGCTAGGGGCACGTCCCGCGGCGCCTCATGCAGCCCGAGTTCGTGGCTGAAATCCCGCAGCGGCTGCCATTGGCTCAAGCCTTCGCGCCACACCAGGGTGTCCAGGCGCAGATCGCCCTGGTGGAAGCGCTGCACCAGCGACTGGAAGGCCAAGGGCCCCCGCCGCTGCCGATGCGCATCCACGTAGTACCAGTTTTCCATCAGTCGTCCGATCTTCGCCGAATGCTGCGCAATGTTCGGTGCCCAGCGCCATTATCAGCACGAACACCGCAAGCATCAGGAGCAAATACTGAGTGATAGGGCGACGATGCCGGCCGTCCCGGTTCGTGCCGCTGCATCGCTGACTGCCGGTGAAAGCCCGCCGATCGACGACCACGGTGCTGCAGATCATATCGTGCGGCGCGCGCTTGCGCGAGGTGAACGCGGGCCTTAGGTAGCCGATGCCCAGGATGATGGGACTTAGGAATGGTAGCCAGATGCCGCGCACGCATGCCTGAAGCCAATCGCTTCGCCATTGCTACGCCTCGCCTTAGTGCGATCAGCATCTTCCCGAGGGTCGCCCCTTTGACTACGGAGTGGAAGAACGCAAAGTGACGGGTGTTCAGCGCCAGGTTTGAGAGCAAGATCCATCCAGACCATGGCGAGATTGCTGCCGCCGGCGATGCCGAGTCCGGACCGGCATGCGGGATATCAAACTCATGTGCGAAAGAGGACGCTGGGCGTGGCGCTTGCGTCGCCGGGTCACACCCTGCAATCGGCGACTGCGCGCAGCGGCCCTCGAGCGCCTCAACGTGAAAGCCGGGCCCGCTCATCTGGTGCACTGCGCCCGCAGATACTGTCGTCGATTTCGGAACTGCAGATCCAGGACCATCGCTCCGGGTCGTATTCCGGCCGCAGCAACTTGCCGTCCAGGCGCCTGTCGCCGGTGCCGGTGAGGCGCAGCTCCATCCCGCGGAGACCGCTCTCGAACTTGCCGATAGTGACGCTGGCGATTTTGCCGTGGGCATAGCTTTCAGGCGTGCCGAAGCCGGTCTCGCCGTTGCGCGGGCACTCCGAATGTTCGTCCACATGCGTGGCGAGCCTCGCCCTGAGCGGTTCGATGGTGACCACCATGCCGCTCACGCGCGCGCGCAGCACGTAGTCGTTGTAAGCGGGCAGGGCGATCGCCGCCAGGATCGCGATCATTGGCACGGCCAGCACCGCGCCTGCAATCAGCGCGATCATGCAGCCGGACAGGCCGGCGCGCGGCGGGCCCGACACCTCAGCCTGCACCGGTGCGACTGGCGGCAGCGGAGGCGGCAATGCGCCGCCAGCGGTATCGACCAAACCCACTTCCGCGATCAGTTCCCCCAGCGATCGCCACTGCGGCTGTCCGTCGCGCCAAACGAGCGTGTCCAGATGAATCCGGCCGGAGCGGAACAACTGGTCCACGGTAGCCGCGTCCGCTGGCCCCTGACGCTGCCGGTCGCCGGTGATGTAATACCAGTGGGTCATCACCCGATTCCCTATCGTGGATCCAGCGCGCGTGCGGCGCCTGTGGCGATAGCTACGCGAGAGCGTCCGAATTGCCGATACTCCAAGGCGCCGACCTAATGCAGCGGCTCAGGCTCGTCCTCGAACATCTGCGTTTCCATCCATGCGTAAGCGGCCTCGGAGCCGGGCTGGTTGAACAGCACCATCAGCACGACCCATTTCAGATCGTCCAGATCCAGGTCGTCCTGGTCCAGGGCCAGGGCGCGGTCGAGGACCAGTTCGCGCTGGTCGGCGTCCAGGATGCCGTGCTGTTCGAGGAACATCAGGAAGCCGCGGCCCTCGACGTCCAGCTTCTCGAGTTCGGGGCCGTGGTAGACGCGGACAGGTCCGCCGATACGGAGTTCGCTGGCCGCCGGGCGCTGTTCGGCCAGGGCATCCAGCCAGTCGAACGCCTTGTTGATCTCGGCCGGACTGAAACCGGCTCGGATCAGGCCGTTCTGGAGTGAATCGCGGTCGCGGACGGGGTCCGCATCCTCGGTGAAATAGTGCTCGAACAGGTAAAGCAGTACATCGAGAATGCTCTCTTTCATTGCCCTCGGCCTGCGTCGGCGACGCTGTGGAGGTGGAGGAATCGGCTGCGATCCCACCGGCCGGGCCTGTGGTCACGACTTGCGCGAGTAACGACCGTGTTCGACCGCCACCCGGCCATCCAGTTCCATGACCAGCAGCATGGAGGACAGCTCCGCAGCCGTCAATCCGGTGCGCTCGACCAGCAGATCCATACCGGTGGGGTCGTGGCCCAAGGCCAGCCACAACGGCTGGTAGTCGGGCGCCAGCGGCGCGTGAGCGGCCGTCGCCTGTACATGCGGCACCGGAGCGGCATCCCCGAGCCTGCCGCGCAGTGCATGGGCCAGCTCGCGGGCCACCGGGGACAGCGCGGCCAGGACTTCAGCGGCGCTGTCCACCAGGCAGGCGCCGTCGCGGATCAGGCGGTGGCAGCCGCGGGCCATCGGGTTGTGGATCGAGCCGGGAACCGCGAATACCTCACGCCCGCTTTCGGCCGCCAGACGCGCGGTGATGAGCGCTCCGGAGCGCTCCGCCGCCTCGACCACCAGGGTGCCGAGCGCCAATCCAGCCAGGATCCGGTTGCGGCTGGGGAAATGCCCGGGCCGCGCCCCGGTCCCGGGCGGGTGCTCGCTGACCACGGCACCTCGCTCGGCGATACGATCGCGCAGGATCGTGTTGGAGCGGGGATACGCAATGTCCGGGCCGGTGCCGAGCACGGCCACGGTGACGCCGTCGTGGGCAAGCGCCGCCTCGTGGGCGGCGGCATCGATTCCGGCGGCCATGCCGCTGATGACCGCAACGCCCG
>DATHAV010000390.1:0-6542 GCA_035296505.1 Pseudoxanthomonas sp. | reverse complement strand
GGATATTCCAGCGCCATGTCGCGCTGGAGGCCGACGTAGCCGGACACGCCGTTGAAGTCGTAGTCCAGGCACAGCGCCCTGCCCTCCACGCCCTGCGCCTGCCGCAGCGCGCCGCTCACTTGGTTGGACGCGACCATGCGCCAGGCACGGGCATCGCCGAAGTCGTCCAGCAGTTGGCGCTGGTTCTGGGTCGATGTTGGGAGGACCGCGGCGAGAACAACCGCGAGCGACACGCAGATTCTTAAAACAGCGCGGCGAAACTCGAGCGGGTCCGGCCGGACGATCGATATGCGCTCTGGCGACCCGCGGCAAACGGAAAGTATCGAACCACGTTCCAGCATCACTGTTCGTTCTCCGATGGCGTGCGCGACGACACCTGGCTCATCCCTTCACGCTTCCCAGCAGCAAACCCTGGAGGTAGTAACGCTGCAGCACCAGGAACAGCAGCAGCACCGGCACGACGGTGACGACCGAACCGGCCATCATCAGCTCGTAGTCCATCACGTGTTCGCGCGACAGCGAAGCCAGCGCCACCGGCAGCGTCTGCATGCTCTCGTCGCTGAGCACGATCAGCGGCCACATGAAGTCGTTCCAGGCGGCGAGGAAGCTGAAGATCGCCAGCGTGACCAGGATCGGCTTGAGCGCCGGCAGCACGATCTGGAAGAAGATGCGCGCCTCGCCGGCGCCGTCGATGCGCGCGGCCTCCAGCAGTTCGTCGGGGATCGAGCGCGCGTACTGGCGCACCAGGAAGATGCCGAAGATCGCCGCCATCCCGGGGACGATCGCGCCCATGTAGGTGTTCACCAGCCCCATCTGCTTGAGCATCAGGAACAGCGGCATCATCGCCACCTGCCCCGGTATCACCAGCGCCGCCAGCATCGCCTGGAAGGTGCGGTCGCGGCCCTTGAAGCGCAGCTTCGCGAAGGCGTAGCCGGCCAGCGTGTTGAGCAGCACCGAAAGCAGCGTCACGCTGCCGGAGATCAGCAAGCTGTTGAACAGGAAGCGCCCCATGCCCGCGCGCGCGAACAGTTCGCGGTAGTTGTGCAGCGTGGCGGCGGCCGGCAGCAGCGGCGGCGGGAAATGGCCCGCCTCGCCGGGCCGCATCAGCGAGACCGACAGCATCCACAGCAGCGGCGCGAGCGACAGCACGGCGAGCACGACCAGCAGCGCGTTCACCAGCAGCGCCGGCAGCCGGGATTTCAGAGCCTTGCTCATTGCACGCCCCGCCTGCGCGCGAACCACAGCAGCGCGCTGGTCGTGCCCACCATCAGCACGAACAGGATGAAGGCCAACGCCGAGGCGTTGCCCAGGTTCCACCACTTGAAGCCTTCCTCGTACATCAGGTACAGCACGCTCTTGGTGCTTTCCAGCGGGCCGCCCTGGGTCATCACGTAGGGCTCGGCGAACAGCTGGAAGTAGCCGGCCATGGTCAGGATGCCGACCAGCAGCAGCACCGGCCCCAGCATCGGCAGGGTCACGTGGCGGAACTGCGCCCAGCGCGAGGCGCCGTCGATGCGCGCGGCCTCGTACAGGTCTTCGGGAATGGCCTGCAGCCCGGCCAGGAAGATGATCATGTTGTAGCCGAAGTTCTTCCACACCGCGAACAGGACGATGGTCGGCATGGCCCAGTCGGGATCGCCGAGCCAGTCGATGGGATCGATGCCGACCGAAGCGAGCGCCCAGTTCACCAGCCCGTAGCGGGTGTGGAACAGGTAGCGCCAGATCACCGCCACCGCCACCACCGTGGTCACCACCGGCGCGAAGAACGCGGTGCGGAAGAAGCCCTTGAAGCGCCCCAGCTTCGAATGCAGCAGCAGCGCCGCGCCCAGCGACAGCGCCACCGACAGCGGCACGCCCGCCGCCACGAAATAAAGCGTGTTGCCGAGCGACTTCCAGAACAGCGGGTTCTGCAGCAGCGCGAGGTAGTTGCCGAATCCGACGAAGCGCAGGTTCTCGCCGTCGGCCAGCGCATAGAGGTCGAAATCGGTGAGGCTCAAGCCCAGCGCCGCCAGCACCGGCAGGCCGAAGAACAGCAGGATCACGCCCAGCGCCGGCGCGGCGAACAGCCAGCCCGCCAGGCCGGTTCTCATCGCCCAGCCGCCGCGGACCGTGCCTGCCGGTCCAGCATCCAGCGGCGCTTTTCCAGGATCAGGTCGGCGCGGCGATCCAGCTCGACCGCCGCCTGGTCGACCGTCATGCGCCCGTTGGCCAGCGCCTCGCCGACCAGGCGCATCTCGGTGGCGATGCGCTCCCACTCCGGCACCTTGGGCGTCGGCACCGCGCGTTCGAGCTGGTCCCGGAACGCGCGCGCGTGCGGATCGTTCGCCAGCGCCGGCGTGCGCCAGGGCGAGCGGCGCGGCGGCAGGTTGCCGGAGATCGCATGGAAGCGCGCCTGCACCTCCGGCGATGACAGGTAGACGATCAGCTTCCACGCCGCGGCCTTGCGCCGCGACTGGCGGAAGATCACGAAGCTGGCGCCGTTGGCCAGCGAAGCCCCGGGACCGTCCGGGCCGGGCAGCGGCATGGTCATCCAGTCGTCCTGCTGGGCGGGCGGCAGCCGCTCCTTGAAGCGGGCGATGTTCCAGGGTCCGGAGATGTAGAACGCGTAGAAGCCGCGACCGAATTCGTCCCACACGTTGGAGATCTGGTTGTTGGTCAGCACCGGCGCCCATCCGCGCTCGAACATCTCCTGGTAGAACGCCAGCGCCCGGCGGAAGCCTTGGCTGCGGAAATTGCCGTAGCGCCCGCCGTCGCGAAGCAGCGGCTCCGGCTGCTGGATCGCGATGCTCAGCAGCGGCTCGGTTTCGTTCAACGGCAGCAGGATCGCGTAACGCCCGGGTCCCACTTCCGCCTTGACCGCCCCCATCGCCTTGCGCCATTCCTTCCAGCTGGCTGGCGGCGCGGCGACGCCCGCGCGCGCAAGGAGGTCGGCGCGGTAGAACGGCAGTCGCGTTTCCGAATACCATGGCACCGCGAGCACCCGGCCTTCGACCACGCCGGTGTCCCAGGCACCGGGATAGAAATCGTCGGCGTCGAAACCGGGGGTGGCGGCGATGTAGGACCCGAGCGGTTCCAGCGCACCGAGCGCGGCGAATTCCGCAATCCAGGTATTGCCCAGGGGCGAGACATCGGGCAAGGACTCGCCCGCGAAAGCGGTCAGCAGCTTCTCGTGCGCCGAGAGCACGGGCATCTGCTGCAGCTTGACGCGGATGCCCGGGTTGCGGCGCTCGAACTCGGGCAGCAGCTGGCGCACGACCTCGGCTTCGTAGCCCATCACCCAGAAGGTCACGGTTTGGCGATCGTCGCCGCGCCCGCTGCAGCCCGGCAGCAGGATCAGGGCCAGGACGAGGCCCAGCGCCAAACCGAAACGGTGCATCGAGGATGGAAATCGGGGCGGCATTATGCGGACAGGCTAACGCAGCGGCGCTGGAGCGATTGCGACGGTTCCGGTGACGCGCGGCTCGAAAAGTCGATAGGCGCGGAAGCTGACAATTTTTCGGAAGTGCTCGCACGACAGCGCGACGGTCGTGCTCCCGCGCGCGCCGACAGCTCCCATGACTTCCGCCGCCCTCATTGCGGCGGCGTCGTCCTGGACGCTTCCGATGCCGGAGTCGCGCCACGGCCGCCGCGCGACTCCGCGGTGCCCAGCCCACGCGCGGCCGCGGCTTCCGGATCGCCGGGCGCAGGCGGCGGCGCCAGCTCGTCCTCGGGCATCAGCCAGCCGCCGTTGAAGCCCGCACGCTCCAGGCCGCGGCGGATGTGCGGGTTCTTCTTCATCACGTTCCACACGAATTCGTTGCGGTGGTTGCTGATCATGGCCAGGATCGGACCCTGGTCGATGCCGATGTAGTCGCTGGCCACCCAGCCTTCCCCCGGCACGATGCGGCCGGTCTTGAGCGGGATGTCGTAGTCGAAGCTGCGGTTGAAGGCGTCCAGGAAGCCGTAGCTCGAGTACAGGTATTCGCCGTAGCGCCGGTGCATCTCCATCGTCGCCGGGATCACCACCTCCGGCGCGAACGGCAGCGAGGCGATGGCGGCGGTCGGGGCGATGGTGCCGTCGTCGAAGTTCTCCAGCAGGCCGGCGCCGCGGGCGGAATAGTGGCGGAATTCGCGCTCCTCGCCGCGGTACTGCTGCAGCGTGCGCTGCGGTCCGTCGCTGGCGGTCAGGCCCCATACGTTCTCGCCGTAGTCCTTCCACTTGTTCGGATTGGCGATGGCGTATTCGCGCTGGGCCAGCACCGCGCGGCGGCTGTTGAGGAAATAGTCGATGCCGCGCTCGCGCATGTAGTCGTCCTGGATGTCGCGGAAGTCGATCCAGACGTGGCTGTACTGGTGGCCGAACAGCGGGCCGAAGGCCAGGTACTCCTGCCCCTGGTACACGCCCCAGACATCGCCGTAGGTGCGGGTCCACACGTCCCATGCCTCGGGCTCCACCGGATGCGAGGTCGAGCCCAGCGCCAGCACGTACAGCAGCATGGCCTCGTTGTAGCCCATCCAGTCGTGCTGGATGAAGCCGCTCTCCGGGAACCAGCCCATCGACACCAGCGGCTTGTTGCGCTGCAGCCAGGTCCAGTCCACGCGCTGGTACAGGACCTCGGCGATCTCGCGTATTTCCTGCTCGCGCGGATCCTCGCGGTCGTAATACGACTGCGCGAACAGCACGCCCATCATCAGGATCGCGGTGTCCACGCTGGACAGTTCGACCCAGCTGTCGTAGCGATGGCCGCGCTGCATGTCCAGGAAATGATAGTAGAAGCCCTTGTACGCGCCGCGGCCGGTGGCCTGCGGCCCGCTCGGCAGATCGCGGAAGAACTTCAGCGTCAGCAAGGTGCGGTCCACCGCCTGGTTGCGGCTGACCCAGTTGTTCTCCACCCCGATCGGGTACGCGGTCAACGCGAAACCGACCGACGCGATGCTGGAGAACGGGCGCGACGGAAACCGGTCCGGCGTCAGCCCGTTGACCTCGTTGGTCGTGTCCCAGAAGAACTGGAACGTGCGCCGCTCGATGTCGCGGAACAGAGGCGGGAGTTCGGGCTTGAGCGGCGGCGGCTCGGGCGCCGCCGGGGGAACGGCGGACGGCGGGTTGGCCGGCGCCTGCGCCTCGCTCGGCGGCGCGCCCGGCTCTTCGGCCTTTTTGCAGGCCGGGAGCATCGCCGACAGGAGCAGTGCGCCAACAAAGAGCGACAGCTTGGGAAACGATGGCTTCATCGAAACGGAGGTTTTCCTGAAAGCGACTCTTGATCGGTGCAACCGATGCCGGTGCTGAACACGAGAAAGCCGGCCCCGCGCGGCTGCGGGACCGGCCCGCGGCTACCAGCTGAGGCCAAAGTCAACTTGAAGGTCCGCGTGGGGCCGGCGATGCCTTCGCCGGTGCGTTCGCCGAACTGAGGATTGCGGACGAGGTTCACGCCCTGGAAGTTTCCGAAGTCGGCGTAATTTCTTTCGTTGGTGACGTTGAGCAAGTCGCCGCGCACGCGGAGCCTGACCCCGCCTCCGGTGTGCCAATTCTTCTGCAGCGCGATATCGAGCTGCTTGAAATCCTGCTCGCCGAAGTAATAGGTTTCGGAACGGCCGACGACATTGCAGGCCCCGGGCTCGAACCCCTCGAAACAGTTGAGCCCGGTATTGCCCGGCGGACTGGTCAGCGTCAGCTTGGCGGACAAGGTCAGGCCCCAGAGGTCGACGATGCCGGTCGTCACCAGCTTGTGCTTAGGGATACCGCCCGCCGATGAACCCGACGTCGTCCAGGTTCGGGTAGTCGAAGGTGAAGATGTCCGAACCCTCACGGTTTTCCTCCGCGTCGGAGTAGGTGTAAGCCAGGGTCGCCGACCACGGCGAGGACTCCGCATAGGGCTTGTCCAGCGACACGAGCAGGGAATTGGTCCGGGTTTCCACGCCGTTGTCGCCCAGGAAGAAGCGCGAATATCCGGGCAGATCGGCCCCGGGCGAATTCCTGAACCGCACTCCAGGAGGATGGAAACTGCCATCGGGCCTGCGGTTGCCGATCGCGAAGATTATCCCGTCGCGACTGCGCACGTGCTGCAGCGTGACCGACGAATTGATGTCCTGGCCCAGCACCGGGAACGTATTGCGGATACCCAGGCTGAACTGGTCGGAGTACGGCGTCCTGAGGTCGTTGTCGAGCAGGAATACTTCCGCGCCGAAATTGGTTCCAGGCACGATCAGGTTCTGCAGCGCGTTGGCGCTGAGCAGCGACGGGTCGAAACCGATGCAGGGCGTTCGCACCGGCGCCACGCTGCAATCGTGCCCGGGCGTGTTGAAGTAGAACTCGTAGCGCTGGAAAGCCAGGCGGTACTGCTCGAAGGAGAGGTAGTCGAACTGATTGCGGTTGTACGACCTGCCCGCCCCGCCGAACACGACATGGCGCTGGTCCGCCGACAGGTCGTACGAGAACCCCAGGCGCGGCGCCCACCCGTCCTTGAAGGCGCTCCGGTTGTTGCCGGTGGCGATGTAGTCGTTGATGTCGTAGTCGACGTTCGCGTTGTCGATGTTAGGGTAGGCGCGCAGCCGCGTCACCAGGG
>DATHAV010000389.1:0-5291 GCA_035296505.1 Pseudoxanthomonas sp. | reverse complement strand
GGAAGTCGCCGGGTCGATACCGGCGCGCGGACTCAGCGCGTCCGAAGTCGAGGCGCGCTTCGGTGCGCCCCAGCAGAAACTCGAGCCACGCGGCGGACAGAAACGCCAGTGGCCGGTGATCAACCGCTGGGTGTATTCGGCCTTCACCGTGTACTTCGAAAAGAACCGGGTGATCGACGTGGTCGCCGTTCAGGCCGATGCCGACGAGCTCGGCCCCAAGCCGCCGATCCGCTGAGTGCCGCATGTCCGACGCGTTTCGCTTTCCCGCAGAATGGGAGCCCCAGTCCGCGGTCCTGATCGCTTGGCCGCACGCCGAAACCGACTGGGCCGAGCGCCTGGCGCAGGTCGAGGAGACCTACGTATCGCTGGCGGCGGCGATCACCCGCTTTCAGCCGGTGGTGATTTGCGCTGTCGACGATGACCTGCAGACGTATGCCGAAGCACGGCTGCGCTCGGCCCGGATCGACATGTCGAAAGTGCGCTTCGTGCCGGCCGAATACGACGACACCTGGCTGCGCGACACCGGCCCGCTGAGCCTGCGCGGCGACGGCAACTTCAAGCTGCTGGACTTCCGCTTTACCGGCTGGGGCGGCAAGTTCGAGGCGACCCGGGACGACCGCCTGGTCGGCGAACTCTCCGGAATGCAGCTGTTTCACAACTACTTCGTGCAGAGCATCGATTTTGCCCTGGAAGGCGGCGCCATCGAGACCGATGGCGACGGCACGCTGCTGACCACGTGGCGCTGTCTGCACGAACGCCATCCCGACGCCAGCCGCGAAGACCTGAGCCGGCGCCTGGCCCAGTGGTTCAAACAGGATCGGGTGCTGTGGCTGGAGCATGGCTACCTCGAGGGCGACGACACCGACGCCCATGTCGATACCCTTGCCCGCTTCGCGCCGCAGAACGGGATCGTCTTCCAGTCGTGCGACGACCCGGGCGATTCGCACTACGACGAGCTGCGGGCGATGGCGGCCGAGATCGCCGCACTGAGGACGTCCGAGGGCCGGCCCTACCGGCTGTTCCCCCTGCCCTGGCCGCAGCCGGTGCTGGACCAGGGCCGCCGTTTGGCCGCGTCCTACGCCAATTTCCTGATCGTCAATGGCGCGGTGCTGATGCCGGCCTACGGCGATGAGGCCGATGCCGCCGCCGCCGCGGTGCTTGCGGAGGCGTTCCCGCGGCACGAGATCGTGCAGGTGCCGTGCCGTCCGCTGATCTGGCAGAACGGCAGCTTGCACTGCATCACCATGCAACTGCCCGCGGGACTGCTGCTGCCGTAGCGGTCGGACCGTCCAGGCATGACCATAGGCACTTGGCGCCGTTAGCGCCGCCGCGGCAAATACACGCACCTTTCTACATGTCGATCCGGCCGATCGCGGATAACGCTGCTCGCTGGAACCTGGAGAGTGCCGTGCACACGCGACGCAACTTCCTCAGCTCGTCCGCCCTGGCCGGGGCAGGCCCGGGCCTGGCCGCCCGCCGCGACAGCGCCCGTGCCGGCGCTTCGGCTGGCATCACCTCATGGGCGCAGGCGTTCCTCAAGTTCGCCCTCAGCCATCCGGCGGTGACGGCCGTGATTTCCGCCACCGGCGAGCCGAATCGCCAGAGCGACAACCTCCTGGGCGGGGTCGGTCCGATCCTGGATGGGCAACAGCGGCAGTCGCTGATCGCGGCGCTGGGCTAGAACCGATGCGGGCGAAACGGCCGGGCAACCCGCTGCTGCGCGCGATCGTCCGCCTGTTCAACGTCGAGGAACGAGAAGCCCCCGCAGCGATGGCCGGGCTGTCGATGTTCTTCTTCCTGTTCACCGGCTATTTCATGCTGCGGCCGGTGCGCGAAACCATGGGCGTGGCCGGCGGTGTCGAGAACCTGCAGTGGCTTTTCACCGCCACGTTCGTGGCCACGCTGGCGGCGCTGCCGCTGTACGGCTGGCTGGCCTCGAAGGTGGCGCGTCGGCGGATCCTGCCGTGGACCTACGGCTTCTTGGTCCTCAATCTGGCGGGTTTCGCCGCCGGATTCATGGTCCAGCCGGAGAACCTGTGGTTCGCGCGTGGCTTCTACGTATGGCTGTCGGTGTTCAACCTGCTGGCGATATCCCTGGCGTGGAGCGTGCTCGCCGACCTCTTCGGGAGCGCGCAAGCCAAGCGCCTGTTCGCACTGATGGCCGGCGGCGCCAGCCTGGGGGGTTTGACCGGGCCGGTGCTGGGAACGCTGCTGGTGGAGCCTATCGGCCACGCCGGCCTGCTGCTGCTTTCGGCCGCGCTGCTGGCGGCCAGCGCCGGCGCCGGCTGCTGGCTGCAGCGCTGGCGCGATCGCAACCCCGCCCAAGGGGAAGAAGCCGGCGACCGGCGAAAACCGCTGGGCGGCGACCCGTTCGCGGGCGCCACCGCGGTATTCGGCTCCGGGTACTTGATCGGCATTTCGGTGTTCGTGGTGCTGCTGACCAGCGTGAGCACGTTCCTGTACTTCGAACAGGCGCGGATGGTCGCCGAGCTGTTCCCCGACCGCACCCGCCAGACCCAGGTGTTCGGCGCCATCGACACCGTGGTGCAGACGCTAGCGATCCTGACCCAGCTGCTGGTGACCGGGCGCGTGGCCCAGCGCCTGGGCGTGGGCGTGCTGCTGGTGGCGGTGCCGCTGCTGATCGCCGCGGGCTTCCTGTGGCTGGCGCTGTCGCCGGTGTTCGCGGTGTTCGTGGTGGTGATGGTGGCCAGGCGCGCCGGGGAATACGCCTTCGTGCGGCCGGGCCGCGAGATGCTGTACACGGTCGTGCCGGCCGAACAGAAGTACAAGGCCAAGAACTTCATCGACACCGTGGTCTACCGCGGCGGCGATGCCCTCAGCGCCTGGGTCAAGCGCGGCCTCGACCTGCTGGCCGAACACCCGGCCATGGCGATGTTCATCGGCGCCGGCATCGCGCTGCTGTGGGCGCTGACCGGGGGGATGCTCGGCAGGGCGTACCGGCATCGGGAGCAGGACGACGAAGCCCACCATCATCGGCCCGGCATGGGTTAATGCCCGGCGCGATACCATGCGCCTTCCGCAGCGATACGCCTCCCGAACATCGATGACCCGCGAGACTCTGCCCGTCGCCCTGATCCAGGAGCGCAACCACGGTGATGCCGACGCCAACCTGGGCGTGATCGAGCAACGCGTAGCCGAGGCCGCGCGCGCCGGCG
Organism: Pseudoxanthomonas sp.; assembly: GCA_035296505.1. Taxonomy (GTDB): domain Bacteria; phylum Pseudomonadota; class Gammaproteobacteria; order Xanthomonadales; family Xanthomonadaceae; genus Pseudoxanthomonas_A. The sequence continues at coordinate 2,115 of DATHAV010000389.1, read as the reverse complement.
CCAGGCTGGTGCTGCTGCAGGAACTGCACAACGGCGCGTACTTCTGCCAGCACGAGTCGGTGGGCGAATTCGACCTGGCCGAGCCGATCCCGGGGCCCAGCACCGAGCGGCTGGGCCGGCTCGCGCGCGAGCACGGCGTGGTGGTGGTGAGCTCGCTGTTCGAACGCCGCGCGCCGGGCCTGTACCACAACACCGCGGTGGTGTTCGAGAACGACGGGCGGGTGCTGGGCAAGTACCGCAAGATGCACATTCCCGACGATCCGGGCTTCTACGAGAAGTTCTACTTCACTCCCGGCGACCTCGGCTTCCAGCCGATCCAGACCTCCGTGGGCAAGCTCGGCGTGCTGGTGTGCTGGGACCAGTGGTACCCGGAAGGCGCTCGACTGATGGCGCTGGCGGGCGCGGAACTGCTGCTGTACCCGACCGCGATCGGCTGGGATCCGGACGATGCGCAGGACGAGAAGGACCGCCAGCGCGATGCGTGGATCCTGAGCCATCGCGGACACGCGGTGGCCAACGGACTGCCGGTGCTCAGCTGCAACCGCGTCGGCCACGAGCCGTCGCCGATGGGGGCCGCGGGCATCCAGTTCTGGGGCAACAGCCACGTGCTCGGGCCGCAGGGGGAATTCCTGGCGCAGGCCGAGGGCGAGGCGCAGGTTCTATACGCCGAAATCGATCTGGCCCGCAGCGAGGACGTGCGCCGGATCTGGCCGTTCCTGCGCGACCGGCGCATCGATGCCTACGGCGACCTGCTGAAGCGGTACATCGATTGAGCTTGGTGCCGCGGGCCGGAGCGCTGGTCGCTCCATCGCATTTCCCTTTCCGTCGGTCATGGCGCAGGCCGGTTACAGGCGCTGGTCATGCCGATCGCGCCAGGCGCGCCGCGACAACTTCCACTAGGCCAACGAATGAATGACCTGACGCCAAGCGTGCGGCCCGCGGTCGATGCGCACGATCCCCTTTCGGGGCAGCCGCACCGGATCGTCGAACGCGATGGGGTGCGCTACACCCTGCTGGGTACCGCGCACGTGTCGCGGAGCAGCGTCGATGCGGTGCGGGCCGCCATCGCCACCGGCGCCTACGACACGGTCGCGGTCGAGCTGGACCCCGGCCGCCTGCAGGCGCTGGCCGATCCGGACGCGCTGGCCAAGCTCGACCTGGTCAAGGTGATCCGCGAGGGCAAGACGCATCTGTTCGCCGCCAACCTCGCGCTGGCGGCGTACCAGCGCCGCCTGGCGGAACAGCTGGGCGTGGAGCCCGGCGCCGAGCTCAAGGCCGCGGCGATGGATGCGCGCGCGCGCGGCCTCGCGCTGCATTTGATCGACCGTGAAGTGGGCCTCACCTTCAGGCGCGCGCTGAGCCGGCTGGGCTGGTGGCAGCGAACCAAGATCAGCGCCGGCATCGTGCTGGCCATGTTCGCCGACGAAAAGGTGGGCGACGACGAGATCGAGAAGCTGAAGCGGGGCGACCTGCTGGAATCCAGCTTCGGCGAGTTCGCCAGCGAGAGTCCTGCGCTGTACGAATCCATCATCGCCGAGCGCGACCGCTACATGGCGGCGCGCCTGCGGGAATCGGCGACCGCCTACAGCGGCGCGCGCGAGGTGCTGGCCGTGGTGGGCGCCGGTCACCTGCAGGGCATGGCGCGGCATCTGGCCGACGAACACGACGAACCCTCGGCGATACGCCAGACCCTGGAATCACTGCCGCCCAAGAGCAAGGTTCCGTGGTTCACCCTGGTCTTGACCGCCTTCGTCGTCGGCGGCTTCGGCATCGGCTTCTGGCAGGGCGGCGTCGACGTAGGCGCAGACCTGATCGTGCAGTGGATCCTGGCGACGGGGCTGCTGGGGGCGCTCGGCTGCGCCATCGCCGGCGGACATCCGCTGAGCATCCTCGCCGCGTTCGTCGCCTCGCCGCTGACGCCGCTGCATCCGGCGCTGGCCTCGGGCACGGTCAGCGCACTGGTGGAGGCTTCGCTGCGCAAGCCGACCTACGCGGACTTCATGGCGCTGCGCGACGACGTCCAAAGCGTTCGCGGGTGGTGGAAGAACCGGGTCGCCCGGATCCTGCTGAACTTCTTCCTCACCAGCCTGGGCACCGCCATCGGCGTGTGGACCG
>DATHAV010000388.1:0-1935 GCA_035296505.1 Pseudoxanthomonas sp. | reverse complement strand
GCTGCTGACCTTCATCGACACCCCCGGCGCGTACCCCGGCGTCGGCGCCGAGGAGCGCGGGCAGTCCGAAGCCATCGCCCGCAACCTGATGGAGATGGCCGAGCTCAAGGTGCCGGTGATCTGCACGGTGATCGGCGAAGGCGGCTCCGGCGGCGCGCTGGCCATCGGCGTCGGCGACCGCACGCTGATGCTGGAGTACGGCACCTACTCGGTCATCTCGCCCGAGGGCTGCGCCTCGATCCTGTGGAAGTCGGCCGACAGGGCCAAGGACGCGGCCGAACAGCTGGGCATCACCGCCAAGCGCCTGCAGGCGCTTGGCCTGATCGACAAGGTGGTGCGCGAACCGATCGGCGGAGCGCACCGCAATCCGCGGCAGATGGCCACCCGCCTCAAGGCGGTGCTGCTGGGGGAGCTGGACCGGCTGCAGCAGCTGCCGATCACCGAACTGGTCGCCAGGCGCTACCAGCGCCTGCGCGGCTACGGGGCGTACGAGGCGGCGTAAGCGCAGCGCGTGCAGCGCCCTTCATTTCAAGATCGCGACGATCCTGCCGGTGATGTCTTCCCGGGGCGTCGCGCCCATGAGACGGCCATCGTGGCTATTGTCGCGGTTGTCGCCGAGCAGGAAGTAGCTGGCTTCGGGAACGGTCAACTCGTGCATTTGCCGCGAGTAGCCGCGGGCCGCATTGCCTGCCGCCACGTAGTCTTCGACCCGCTCGCGGTCGTCGATCAGCAGCACTCCCGCATCGATCGAGATGCGTTCGCCCGGAAGGCCCACCACGCGCTTGATCCACATGTTGCCGTCCACCGGCGATACGAAGACCACGATGTCGCCCCGCTGTAGTTTCTGCTTGCGGTAGTCGCCTGCGCGCACCAGCACGATCTGGTCCGGAACCAGGCTGGGCGCCATGTCGTTTGCCGGCACCCGATAGGGGCCGTGGCCGAGGATGCGCTGACGAGGGTCGTAGCTGCGCACGCCGAGGGGATTGATCAGGTACAGGGCGGTCGCGGCCAGCGGTATCAGCACGACCAAGGCCATCAGCAGCCTGACCGTCCAGCGTCGAAATGGGTTCATCGTGCCCTCCCGGCTTCGATATCCAGAATGCGTGAAGCGGCATTCGTTGCCTCTTGTCGCGGGAACTCCGCATAGGCCTGTTCCACCAGGCGCGCCGGTACTGCGGCGGCGCCTCGATTTTCGCGCCCAGCGCTTGCGCGGCGCGCCGCGGGAAGTAAGGATCCCGAAGCATCTCGCGCGCCAGCAGCACCACGTCGGCTTCTCCACTGCCGACGATCCTATCGGCCTGCCGCGGCTCGGTGATCATGCCGACGGCGCCGGTGGCGATGCCCGCTTCGCGACGGATGCGCGCGGCGAACGGCACCTGGTAGCCGGGACCGACCCCGATCCGCGCGTCGGCCACCAAGCCGCCGCCGGACACATCCACCAGGTCCACGCCCAGCGCGGCGACGGTGCGCGCAAGAGCGATGCTCTGCTCGATGTCCCAGCCGCCGTCGGCCCAGTCGGTGGCCGAAATGCGCAGCCACAGCGGATAGCGCTCGGGCCAGACCTCGCGCACGGACGCGAGCACCGCGTGCAGCAGGCGGATGCGGTCGTCGAACGCGCCGCCCCAGCGGTCGTCGCGCCGATTGGAAAGCGGCGACAGGAACTCGTGCAACAGGTAGCCGTGGGCGGCGTGCACTTCGACCAGCCGGAAGCCGGCGTCGAGCGCGAGCCGCGCCGATGCGCGGAAATCGCGCACCACCTTATCGATGCCGGTTTCGTCCAGCGCGTCCGGGAGGCGGTAGCGCGGCTCGAACTCGACCGCGGACGGCGCGACCGGGGTCCAGCCGCCTTGCTCCACCGCCACCGCCTTGCCGCCGTTCCACGGCGGCGCGGTCGACGCTTTGCGGCCGGCGTGCGCGATCTGCACCGCCGGAACG
>DATHAV010000387.1:0-16217 GCA_035296505.1 Pseudoxanthomonas sp. | reverse complement strand
CTTCAGCTCGATAGTCGCCACCGCGTAGTCCTCCACCTGGGCCGCCGGGTCCCGCAGGGGCTCGCCCCCCGCGAAGAGCCGGCCCCGGACGTCGGCGACCTCGGGGAAGTCGAGGGCCCAGAGCGCGAGGTCCACCAGGTGGACGCCGAGATCCATCACGCAGCCGCCGCCCGAGCGCGCCATGTCGTAGAACCAGTCCTTGTCAGGCCCGTAGGCGTTGTGGAAGGTCAGGTCGATCGCATGCACCCGCCCCAGGCCGCCCGAACGCACCAGCTCGCGCAGCTGCGCGACGCCGGCCACGTGCCGGTAGCTGAAATCCACGCCGATCAGGCGGTCGGCGCCGCGCGCCGCGGCGAGCACCTGCTCCGCTTCCTCGGCGGTGCGCGTGAGCGGCTTCTGGCAGAACACGGCCATGCCGCGCTCCAGCGCCGCGATCGCCTGCGCCGCGTGCGCGCCGCTGGGCGTGGCGATCACGATGCCGTCGAGCTCCAGCGCCAGCAGCGCGTCCAGATCGTCGACGATGGCGGCGTCGGGCGCGTGTTCCTGCGCGGCGAGCGCGGCCTCCCGGCTGGCGTCGGCGATGGCGCCGACCGTGGCCACGCCGCTTTCGGCCAGTACCTGCATGCGCTGGCGCCCGATCCAGCCCACGCCCAGAAAACCCAGGCGCGGCGCGGCCGCCGTGGGCCTGAGCTGCGCGTTCACAGCAGCACCGTCGCTTTCATGAAGCCGTCTGGGCGCTGCTGCAGCATGCCGAAGGCGATTTCCATTTCGCCCAGGGTGAAGTCGTGGGTCAGCAGCGCGAACGGGTCGATCCGGCCCTGGGCCACCGCCTGCACCGCCTCGTCGAGGCCGCGCGCGGCCACGGCCGGATCGCGCTCGTGCGCGTTGATGACATCCAGCCCCCGCCAGTTCCACTGCTGCATGTCGACCTGGCGCGGACCGTTCTGGTGGTAGCCGGCGATGATCAGGCGCCCCCCTTCGGCGCTGATCGCACTGGCGATGTCCAGCGTCGACTGCTCGCCGGCGGCCTCGATCACGCGTTCGCAGCCCGCCCCGCCGGTCAATTCCTGCACCGCGCCGATCGCGGCATAGCGGTCGTCGGTGCCGACCAGCGCGGTGGCGCCGCAGCGACGCGCGACGTCCAGCGCGAAGTCGCGCCGCGACAGCGCGATGACCTCGGCGCCGGCGTCGCGCGCCAGCTGGATCAGCAGGCCGCCGATGAAGCCGACCCCGACGACCGCCACGCGCTGTCCGGGGCGGATATCGCTGCGGCGGAAGATATTCATCGCGCAGGCGATGGGTTCGCCCGGCATCGCCCGGCCGGCCAGCGCTTCGGGAACGCGGGTCAGCGCACCGACCGGAGCGACGTCGTAGTCCGCGTAAGCCTTGCCCGAGAGCATGGTGACGCGCTCGCCCACCCGCCAGCCGTCGACCTCGTCGCCGAGCGCTTCGATCTCGCCCCAGCCTTCGTGCCCGGGCGCGCCCGGCTCGAGCGGATACTGGAACCAGGGCTGCCCTTCCCACACCGGAAGATTGGAGGCGCAGATGCCGCAGCCTTCCAGCCTGACCAGCACTTCGTCGGGCGCCGGCTGCGGGCGCGGCAGGCGCTCGACGCCGATGCGCCCGTCGCCGCCGAACACGGCCGCATGCATGGTGGCGGCGCTCATGCGGCGCTGCTCTTGGCGGCGCTGCGCTGCGCGCCCCCGCGCTGCGCGTGCAGCCAGTGGTGCAGGCGCGCCACGCCCTCCTCCACGTCCACTTGCGGCGTCCAGCCGGTGGCGGCGGTGAAGGCGCGCGTGTCGGACACGTAATAGCGCTGGTCGCCGGTACGCCACGCCGAACGCGAGACCTGCGGCTGGGTGCCGGTCAGCTTGCCGATGCGTTCGAGCAGCTCGACCAGGCTGGTGGTGTTCGCCGCGCCGCCGCCCATGTTGAACGCACGCCCGCGCAGCTGCGGCATGCGCTCCTGGCACAGCAGCATGGCGTCGACCAGGTCTTCGACGAACAGGATGTCCCGCACCTGGCGGCCGTCGCCGTACAGCGTGATCGGCCTGTGCTCGAGGGCGCGGATGAGGAAGTGGGCCACCCACCCCTGGTCCTCGTTGCCGAACTGGTGCGGCCCGTAGATGCAGCTCATCCTCAGCACCGTGGCGGCCAGTCCATAGCTGCGCGCGTAGTCGAGCACGTACTGGTCCGCGCCGCCCTTAGAGCAGCCGTAGGGGCTGTGGAAATCCAGCGGGCGCGCCTCGCCGATGCCGGTCTGGCGCAGCCCCGGATCGGTCGGCTGGTAGCGCGTCTCGGTCGCCTCCAGCGCGACGTCCTCCAGCGCGCCGTACACCTTGTTGGTGGAGGTGAACACCACCGGCGGCGGCGTGTCGGCCTGGCGCACCGCTTCGAGCAGGTTGAGCGTGCCGCGGAGGTTGATCTCGAAATCGGCCACCGGGTCCTCGAGGCTCGAGGTCACCGCGACCTGCGCCGCGAAATGGAACACCTGGCTCACGCCGGCCACCGCCTCGCGCAGCAGGTGGCGATCGCGCACGTCCGCGATCTCGACCTGCAGCCGCTCGCCGAAGCACGCGCGCAGCCAGCGCAGGTTGTGCTCGACGCCCGGCCGCGACAGGTTGTCGTAGATCAGCACCGGGCGCCCTTCGCCCAGCAGCCGCGCCGCCAGGTTGGTGCCCACGAAGCCGGCGCCGCCGGTGATCAGGATCGGACGCGGGTCCAGCTCGCGGTTCCGCACCGCGTCGGAATGGGAGTCCGCCGTCGTGCGAGTTTCGCCGGCGGCGCGCTCGTCCTGAAACTCGCCGCCCTCGTGCGCCGAGGCTTTTTCGATCGCACTGCTGATCACGCGGCCCGCCTCCGCGAAGTCGGAAGCCGCCAGCCGCGGCGCGCGCGAAAGGCCGGTGCCGTGGTGGTGCTGCAGCGAGGCGATCTCTTCGATCCCGTCGAAGCCCGCCGCCGCCCACATCCGGTACAGCAGCTTGGCGCGGTTGCGCGTGTCGCGCAGCCCGAAGTGGTAATGGCGTTCGTCTTCATGAAACCCGTCCTGGTGGCTGAGTGAGTCGTGCAGATCCTGCGCCGCGTACCAGTAGATGCGGTCGGCCGGCGCCTCCAGCAGCGTGCGCATCTGGCGCAGCTGTTCGATCTCGTCGTGGCGCCAGGTCGAATAGCCGACCTCTGTGAGCCATATCTCCGGAGCGACGCCGTGCGCCTGCAGCACCGCGCGGACCGAGTCGATGGTTTCGGTCCAGGAGCGCTCCCTGAAATCCCACGTTCCGGGAAAACCGTGGATGCCGACGGCGTCGAACTGCTTCAGCACCTCGCGCCGGCCGAGCAGGTCCAGCCAGTTCGGATCGGTGGGGCACATGCCGCCGAGCACGGTCTTCTTGCCGCGCTGGCGCGCCCAGTGCGCCGCCTGGCCGATCATCGAGGTGAAGATGTGCCACTCGTGGTCGAGGTGCCAGTCCCAGTCGTTGAGGTTGTTGGGTTCGTTCCAGCGCTCCATCCACTCGAAATGGGCACCGAAGCGCGTGATCACCTGGTCGAGGAAATCGGCGTAGGCCTTTGGATCGCGCGGCGGCGACGCGGTGCGCGGCTCGATTCCCAGCGAAGGCGGCGTATAGGTGAAGCACGGCAGCAGCTCGCACGCGCCGGCGAGCTTGGGAATCAGCCAGCCGTACCACGCCTGGCCCTCCGGCGTGTGCCAGTCGGCCCACGAGAACTGGGTGCGCAGGCGGGACACGCGCAGTTCGCGCATGTCCGCGAGCAACTGCTCCACCCGGCGCGTGTCGCCTATCCGCAGCCAGTCGATGACGCCGATGCCGGCCAGTCTTCCGCGCGCCGCCGCGCTCATCGCTGGAGCCCGCGGCGTGCGAGTTCGGCGCTGGCGTCGTCGACCCGATCGAACGCCTGCTGTCCGACCATCCAGTCGACCAGTTCCTCCATGCCCTTGCTCAGCGATACCTGCGGCGTATAGCCGAGGATCTCGCTGGCCAGGCCGATGTCGGAAAAACAGTGGCGGATGTCGCCGGTGCGATACTTGCGCGTGATCTCCGGCGGCAGGTCGTCCACGCCCAGGGCGCGCGCCATCTGCTCGGCCACCTCGGTGATGCTGAGCGACTGGCCGCTGCCGATGTTGAGCACCCGTCCGTCGGCCGCGGGGGTTTCCAGGGCGAGGCGGCAGGCGCGGGCGACATCGCGCACGTGCACGAAATCGCGCCGCTGCTGCCCATCCTCGAACACCAGCGGCCGGCGCCGGTTGAGAAAGCGCGAGGCGAAGATCGCCAGCACGCCGGTGTACGGATTGGAAAGCGCCTGGCGCGTGCCGTAGATGTTGAAGAAGCGCAGCGCCACGGTGGGAATGCCGTAGGCCTGCCCGACGATCAGGCACAGCCGCTCCTGATCCAGCTTGGACAGCGCATACACCGACGAGGGCGAAACCTGCTTGGTCTCGGGCGTCGGCAGCGGCTGCAGTACTTCTCCACTGTGGCGAAGCTCCCAGTCGCCCCGCACCAGCTGGTCCAATGGCCGTTCGGACGGACTGATCACCTCGCCCTGCGCATTGCGATACAGGCCTTCGCCGTACACGCTCATGCTCGAAGCGACCACCAGCCTCGACACCGGCTCGGCCGCCAGCGCCTCCAGCAACACCGCGGTGCCGCGGTTGTTGACGTCGGTGTAGCGTTCGATCTCGTACATGCTCTGGCCGACGCCCACCGCGGCCGCGAAGTGGTACACCGCCTCGACGCCCTGGAGCGCGCGCCGCACCGCGTCCGCGTCGCGAACGTCGCCCACCACCAGCTCCACGTCCTCGTGCAGGTACTCGGGCCGCGTCGCCGGAGCGCCGTGCACCTGCTCGGACAGATTGTCCAGCACCCGCACGCGATGGCCCTTCGCGAGCAGTTCGTCGGCCAGGTGCGAACCGACGAAGCCGGCGCCGCCGGTGATCAGAATCTGCTGGGAACCTCCACCCTGACGCTCCGCTCCGGATTCATGCACGGGCACTGGTCACCTCCGCGTGCGCCGGGACCCGGTCGCTCGCTTCGCGCGCGAGGTCCCTATCGAACCACGCGATCGTGCGCCGCAGCCCTTCGTCCAGGGACACGCGCGGCGCCCAGCCGAGCGTCTCCCGCGCCAGCGCGATGTCCGGACACCGGCGGGTCGGGTCGTCCACCGGCATCGGCTTGTACACCAGCTTGGAGCGCGAACCGGTCAGGTCGACGATGCGTTGCGCCAGCTCCAGCACCGTGACTTCGGTCGGATTGCCCAGGTTGACCGGGCCGGTGAATTCCGGGCCGCTGTCCATCAGCCTGACGATGCCCTCGACGAGATCGTCGACGTAGCAGAACGAGCGCGTCTGGCTGCCGTCGCCGTGAATGGTCAACGGCGCGTTCTTAAGGGCCTGCACGATCAGGTTGGAGACCACGCGGCCGTCCTCCACCTGCATCATCGGGCCGTAGGTGTTGAAGATGCGGCCGACCTTGATCTGCACCCCGTACATGCGGTGGTAGTCGAAGAACGCGGCTTCCGCGCAGCGTTTTCCTTCGTCGTAGCAGGCGCGGGGTCCGATCGGGTTCACCGCGCCGCGGTAGCTTTCCTTTTGCGGGTGCACTTCCGGCTCGCCGTAGACCTCGCTGGTGGAGGCCTGGAAAATCTTCGCGCCGTTGCGTCGCGCCTGCTGCAGGGTATTGAAGGCGCCGTCGAGGCAGGTGCGCATGGTCTTCTCGGGGTCGGCTTGGTAGTGCTGCGGCGACGCACAGCAGGCGAGATTGAAGATGCGGTCGGCCTCCAGCTCGATCGGCTGGATCACGTCGTGACGAACGAACTTGATCGAACCATTGCCCAGCAGGGGCTGCAGGTTGCCGATGCTGCCGGTGATCAGGTTGTCCAGCGCCAGCACTTCATAGCCATCGCGAAGCAATCTGGCGCACAGGTGGGATCCCAAAAAACCGGCGCCACCGGTAACCACCGCGCGCCTGCCGGACCGTTCGCGCTTGCCGTTCGTTCCATCCATAAAGTTCCGCCCGTTGTTGGAGAGATCAAAGGCGAGTTCATCGCCGCCGTATTCAGTCAGCGGAGGGGAGCGCAAGATCGATGCCAACATGAACAGGACAGCTTCTTGATCAGCATCAACCGCCAAAACCCCGTGAACGCAAGGGGTTGTGGCAAAAACCACGCCAAGTCCTTGCCGTGAAACATTTTCAGCCCTAGCGAAAAATTTTCTTTCTTGCCATCCTTGCGGAAGGAGCAGGCTCGTCGGATGGAGGTATAGAGGGCTGGCAGCCCGCCGGTGCCGCCGATAGCGTGCGCGATTCATGACGCATCCTGGCACTGGCCGCGTAAGCGCTGTGCGGCATTGTCATGTGGCGAGCCGTGCGGACGCTCCCGCCTGCGACTCCAGAATCCAGGCCGCCGACCAGGGTCTAGCCCAACGGCAGAGAACCCAGCGCCAAGGCGAGGCCAACTCCCACGTCTTCGGTATGTCCGTTCAACCAGCAGGTCATGGTCTAGAACATCATGGCCGCCGTAGAGGGCGCCAAAGCAAAACGGCGCGAGCCTTAAAGGATTGCGCCGTTGCCGAATCTGGTGGGGCGGTACAGGGTTCGAACCTAATCAGGCTGGCATAAATTACGTAGAACTAAAAGCTCCAGCCTTGTTGCTGCATAAAAGTTTCCAGATTGATGCACGAAACACCAAAATGTTGACAGACGTTGGGCACTTTCGCGGCGTTTGGCTTTAACTCTTCTTCCGTCACGACCGTACCACTCTTCGTCTTAGCCAGCGCAATGACAAACGGGTCCGCAACCGGGGTTCCGTTCAACTGTTGCTTAGTTCCAATTAGCGCTTGGAAGTGCGGAATCGCGAGGATTTGGCCTACGACCTGAAGTTCAATTCCCTGTGGAACTTGAAACATGGTCTTGTTCGCGTTGATCCACGATTGGACGTGCGGGTGAGGCACACCAAGTTGCATCTCGTTCCAGACCTCTCGCTTCGAGATTAGGTCTCCGCTGGCGACGAGTGCATTGAGGCCCGACCAGACCGACTTGAAGACGTTTGGATAGTAGTGCTTGAGCTTGCTTAGCGAACCGGTATCAAAGACATAGATCATCGAGCTGTCCTCTTGAGGACACGCTCTTCAAGGCCCGGCAGATTCTTCGGCGCAACGCCTAGATACTCCGCGGCTTGAGCCGTCGTGACTTCATTGCGGAAGTAGCGGCCAAACACCTCGCCCAGCATTCGATCGCTGATGTAGGTACTTGTAGTCGCATACCAGTCGCCACCACCGGTGGCCTTCTTGATCTGACCGGTCCATTCCGCCGCTTTATCCTCATAGAACTTCTGGCTGACCCGGCCAAGGTCGAGGAATCTACGCAGGATTACTTCTCGGCTGACGCCGTAGTGGCGCGCCAGGTCGGCGAAGGCCAAGTCAGACGCCTCTGTCATATCGTGCGCGAGGCCAGCGGCACGTGCATTAAAGTCCGCGTTTGGGATCAGAACCTCTGAAGCGACGGCATTGCAGAAGACTTCCACTTTCTTCTCATGCTGAGGGAGTTTCTTGATGTAGCTCTGATCGAACTTGCTAAGCCCGTTCACATTGAACAACAGGTGCGCCAACTCATGCAGAAGGCTAAAGATTTGACGACTCTTCGTACTGCTATTGTTGAGATAGATCAGCGGGAACTCGTCATCCCGCAGGCAGAAACCAGAAATCTCCTTCTGCTTGAAAGAGTTCTTGAAGACAAAAATGCCTCGGCGCTCAATGGCCTGCCGCCAGTTCTGAAGAGCGTTGCCGTCATCTCCCCACTTTGCCTGCTCCTCGACTATGATCCCAAGTTCCTCGCGGATCACCACGGCGACCTTGGCAGGCGAGTCCTGCAAGGTCAAAGGGCTAGTCAGCCAAATCTTTCGATCAGCAGGATTTTTGCCGCCGAATAGCTCACTCAATGCGATCTGGTACGCATGTGCCTTTCGAATATGGAGGAAGGTGTCGCTCGCGAGGTTATGAAGGTCGAATTCCGGAAGCGTGCGGAAATCACTCTGCGGACGAGCCTCCTGAGGCGGCTCCGGCAGGAAGAACAGGGCGATCGGCCGCTTGTAGACCTCGTAAGCGAGCCGCTCTAGCTGCACGTAAGTTGGGGCATCGGCTCCCGACTCCCAGTTGACGATGTCATCCGGTCGCTTCGCGATGCGAGCTGCAACGTCTTCCACGGTCAAGCCAATGGACTCTCTCGCCCATTGCATGACCACTGGCTTGATGCCTACAACCGGCTCGCCCCGCATCACTTTTCCCGGCTCGTCGCTTTTCGCGACGCCCCGCTCCCTGTCAAAAATTCAGACTAATGAATCCACTGTTGGCTATGCGCGTCGCAAGGTCTGCGACGGCACCTCCACCTGGACACCCGGCCGTCTACAGTTGGAAGGGGACGTAAGGCCCCTTCGCGCCAGACTTTGGCAGCGCCCCAACCAACAAAAGAACCGCCCTATTTCGGAAGCGGTTCTTTTAACTCTTCGTACCAACTCAACAACTTACTGCTAAGCCGTTGAAATAATTGGTGGGCGGTACAGGGTTCGAACCTGTGACCCCTACCATGTCAAGGTAGTGCTCTACCGCTGAGCTAACCGCCCGGTGCTGCCGGTCCCCTGTCGGGGCGGCGCATCATAGCACTCCCGGTGTGGCGGAGGAATCGGCGGCGCACGATCCGGGTGGCGTCTCGAACAAGCCGGCAGGAGCGGACACCAGGGTCTAGAGCGCCAGCCGGGCCGCGTTCAACTGCTGGATCTCGTCGCGGATCCGGGCCGCGTCTTCGAACTCCAGGTCGCGGGCGTGCTGGTACATCTTCTGCTCCAGGACCTTCATGCGCGCGGCGATCTGCGCCGGGTTGAAGGTGCTGTAGTCGGGCTTGGGCTCGGCCACGCGCTTGCCTTTCCCGCGCCCGCCCTTGGCGTCGTTGGCGGCCTCGCTGCGGGCGCCCTCGAGGATGTCGACGATGGGCTTGGCGATCGATACCGGGACGATGCCGTGCTCGGCGTTGTATTCGACCTGCTTCTCCCGGCGCCGGTTGGTCTCGTCGATCGCCGCCTTCATCGAATCGGTGACCTTGTCCGCGTACAGGATGGCCTTGCCGCGCAGGTTGCGGGCCGCGCGGCCGATGGTCTGGATCAGCGAGCCGCGCGAACGCAGGAAGCCCTCCTTGTCGGCGTCCAGGATCGCCACCAGCGAAACCTCGGGCATGTCCAGGCCTTCGCGCAGCAGGTTGATCCCGACCAGCACGTCGAACTTGCCCAGGCGCAGGTCGCGGATGATCTCCACCCGCTCGACGGTGTCCACGTCCGAATGCAGGTAGCGCACCTTGATGTCGTGCTCGCCCAGGTACTCGGTCAGGTTCTCGGCCATGCGCTTGGTCAGCGTCGTGATCAGCACCCGGTCGCCCATGGCCACGCGCTGGTTGATCTCCGACAGCACGTCGTCGACCTGGCTGGCCACCGGGCGGATCTCCACCGGCGGATCGGTCAGGCCGGTGGGACGCACCACCAGTTCGACCACCTCGCCGCCGGACTCGCGCAGTTCGTACGGCCCCGGCGTGGCCGAGACGTAGATGCTGCGGGGCGAGCGCGCCTCCCATTCCTCGAACTTGAGCGGGCGGTTGTCCAGGGCCGACGGCAGCCGGAAGCCGAACTCCACCAGCGTCTCCTTGCGCGAGCGGTCGCCCTTGTACATCGCGCCCACCTGCGGGACGGTCACGTGCGACTCGTCGCACACCAGCAGCGCGTCGGGCGGCAGGTAGTCGAACAGCGTCGGCGGCGGCTCGCCCGGGGCCTTGCCGGTGAGGTGCCGCGAGTAGTTCTCGATGCCGTTGCAGAAGCCGACCTCGGCCATCATCTCCACGTCGAACTGGGTGCGCTGGGCCAGGCGCTGCGCTTCCACCAGCTTGTTCTGCGCATAGAGCTGCTCGAGGCGCTCCTTCAATTCGATCTTGATGGTGTCGATGGCGCCCAGGACCCGGTCGCGCGTGGTCGCGTAGTGGGTCTTCGGGTACACGGTGTAGCGCGGCAGCCTGCGCAGGGTCTCGCCGGTCAGCGGATCGAACAGGGTCAGGTTCTCGATTTCGCCTTCGAACAGCTCGATGCGCAGCGCCTCGACTTCGGACTCGGCCGGATAGACGTCGATCACCTCGCCCTTGACCCGGAAGGTACCGCGCTGCAGTTCGTACTCGTTGCGCGTGTACTGCAGGTCGGTCAGGTGGCGGATCAGCTGGCGCTGGTCGATGTGCTCGCCGCGGGAAAGGATCAGGCGCAGCGAGAGGTAGTCCTCCGGCGCGCCCAGGCCGTAGATCGCCGACACCGTGGCCACGACGATCGTGTCGCGGCGCGACAGCAGGGCCTTGGTCGCCGACAGGCGCATCTGCTCGATGTGCTCGTTGATCGAGCTGTCCTTCTCGATGAACGTGTCCGACGAGGGCACGTACGCCTCGGGCTGGTAGTAGTCGTAGTAGCTGACGAAGTACTCGACCGCGTTGTGCGGGAAGAACGCCTTGAATTCGCCGTACAGCTGCGCGGCCAGGGTCTTGTTCGGCGCCATCACCAGGGCCGGCTTCTGCACCGCCTGGACCACGTTGGCGATGGTGTAGGTCTTGCCCGAGCCGGTCACCCCCAGCAAGGTCTGCTTCGCGAGGCCGGATTCGAAGCCCTGGACCAGTCGCTCGATGGCCTGCGGCTGGTCGCCTGCGGGAGAATAGGCGGAAACGAGCTGAAAACGTTCGGTCATGGGGACACTGGCAAGGCGGCCCGGAATTATACCGGCCACCTGGATTACGGCCGCGTCAGTGGAATTCCTACATCACTATGACGACGCCGCCGATTCTGCGTCCGCACCGGACAAGGGAGGCTACAGGTCCCGACCAGACCGCCCTTTGGAGACATGCGATGTGCAGGATGCCAGGTGAAATCCCTTCCCGTTCCCGTCCCGACCGCTTCACGGCCGCCGTCAAGCCGCCGCTCGCCGCCCCGCCGCGCGGCTTCACTCTCATCGAGGCGATCATGGTGATGATGATCGCCTCGCTCTGGCTGGTGATCGGGATACCTTCGTACCAGGCCTTGATGGAGAGCCAGCGCGTGAGTTCGGCCATGCACTTGCTCAGTGCCCATATGGCATCGGCCCGCAGCACCGCCATTACCTACCGCATTCCCACCGTGGTCTGCCCCTCCGACCGTGCCGGCGGCTGCCGCAGCGACGGCGACTGGAGCCACGGCTGGCTGATGTTCTTCGATCCCGACGGAAACCGGCGGCCGGACAGCCTCCAGGACGTCCTGCGCGAAGAGAACGCGCCCATCCACCCGTCCCTGCGCATCCTCTCCTCGCGTGGCCGCCCGCAGCTGCGCTACCTGCCCGATGGCCGCAGCGCCGG
Source organism: Pseudoxanthomonas sp. (assembly GCA_035296505.1). GTDB lineage: Bacteria > Pseudomonadota > Gammaproteobacteria > Xanthomonadales > Xanthomonadaceae > Pseudoxanthomonas_A. The sequence continues at coordinate 4,812 of DATHAV010000387.1, read as the reverse complement.
CAGCAACCTCAGCGTGCGCCTGTGCCGCGACGATCGGCTGCTCGGCCGGGTCGTAGTGAACAACCTCGGGCGGGTCCGGACCGAGAAGGCGTCGTCGCGTTCGAGCATCTGCGGGATTCCTTGAGGCGCGCGCGCTTGAGCGGGATTCGTGTTCGGCCGGCTCCGCATAGGGCTCGATCATCACTCCACATGCTCGCGGTTGCGGCTCCTAAGTGAAGCGACCTTGCCTGATCCGGATTCCTGAGCTACCGGCTTGGCGGCCGCGGGCTCGCAGCGCGGCATGCTGGGAAAAGATTCAATGGGCCTTGCCATGTTGCTAAAGCACCCAGCACGAGCCGCACCTCCGCAGGATTCGCGTCGGCAGGCTTGTCGGCGCTGGGCAAGGATTTGGCCGGGAAACCATGACGACTGCTTCGGCTGTTCAGCGTCCATGGGGGTCGGACGACGGCGAGCCCATTAGCAGCCATGGCGCGGCGAGCCCGCGCCCGAACTAGCGTCCTGGCGACTCTCCATAAGGGCTTTGGAAACGCAGCGCACGTCCTCGCGTGCCGGGTGCCGAGGCCTTCGCCAAGCTAGGCCCTCCGGCACGCTGACGCGAGCGGGTTCCGGCGCGCTCCGACTGCCGGGATCGGCGCCAATCCTTGGCAATCTTGCCCGTGGCCCGCAACCCGCCCTACAATGGCGACCCCGCCCGAATAGCTCAGCCGGTTAGAGCACTTGACTGTTAATCAGGGGGTCGTTGGTTCGAGTCCAACTTCGGGCGCATAAAATCAATGGGTTACGCCACTTTCCAGGCGGGTCCTGTCTAAAATAGCTGCAATTGTCTAAAACTCTCCGAACGCGTCGTCACGATGAAGTACCGGAGGCTTGCTCGGAGAGTGACACCTCAAGGCGTTGGCCGACCGTTTCGCCGCGTTGCGCAAACAGCTGGCCTTACCCAACTGCAACTGGCCGACAAGGGCAGCCTGCAAGCCGTGCAAATCCCGCGCTACGAGAACCACGCATCCAAAACCAGCTTGGACGCCGTGCGCGAGTTCGCCATCGCCCTTAACGCCAGCGTTGAGACGCTGATGTTCAATGCGGATGAACGTGCACCAAATTCGACGTGGCACTGCACTTCGAGACGGGCGCCAGCTCTCGCCCGAAGAACAACAAACCGTCCTCTATGTATACCATCGCTCCTATTTGGCAGCAGCCTTTGCAAGCAACTCAGGTTGGAAGTCGATCTTTGCCAATTGCAAGCCCACCGCAATCATAATGATGCTTGTGCCCTTGCTCACACCACGGGAACCCAAAGCCTCAAGCCATGCCGGCTGCTGGCCATCATCCCTTCTCACGCTCCGGGAAAAATAATCTGCGATTGCGGCAACGACAGCTCCACCCACCTGATTACGCTCGCCACAAAATTCAATCTGCAAGAGCTTTGGGGCCTGCTCTGCAATTTCAGTCACATAGTGATTTTCAAGCAATGAATAAAACGATGGCGACCATGGCTGCTGCTCTGCAGTTGACAACTTCCATGATTTGCGCATTGCCGCTTCGAGCAACACGGCGATCCGGACATCTAACTCATTAGTTACCCTCCCTACCGCCTCCACAGCAAGATCATCGCCGTACACAAGGGTTGGTTTTCCTAACAAGGCATATCGAATTTCAACGGGAAGCGCGCCATGCACGCAGTTTGTCGTTCGATTGAATGCATCTTCTTCTTCAATACTCGGCGGCTGCACTTCTGCTCCGGCAGACGAGCATCCAAGCAAAGCAACAGCGATTGCGAATCCAAAAGCAAAGTGGGCTGATCGAAGAATCATAATTTACCTATGGATAGGTTGTGCGCAGACCACTAGCCCCTTCTCGGCCAGGGAAGTTGGCAAGGCGTTTGAGAACATGCGGCGGCGACAGCCAACGTCAGCGCAATTGAAGACACCAGCCCATAAGGTTAACCCGACTGTCACTCTATCGGACCTGAAATACGCCGTCCTCCCTCATCAAAGTCGAGAACCAAGGTTTTCCCAACAATATTTCCCACATTCACCACATTCTCTGCATCAGTGTAAAAAGCGCCAATCACAGTGACTTTAGTCCTGCTACTTAATTCACACAAATAAGCTGATTTTGCACTCAGGCAGCTATCTTGAAGAATTTTCAAAGAAAATTTTTCTTTGTCTGCTTGTTTGGACATTAAATATAAATTTTTATTGAATACCAAAAGCTCTCCGTCTATCAGTTCTGCGGGACTAACTGATGTTGGAAGCTCGGACAATCTCTCTACATATCAAGCTTTGACTGTTCAAACCGCCATAGCAATTTTTTACCCCAGGAACCCGCGCCCGCCCGCCTGCACCTTGGCCCCGGCGTAGCGGTAATGCACCGTGGCCATCGCCTCCGGCGCGCCGGCCTGCGGCGAACTGCTGGACACCCGCGCCACCGCGTAGCTGGGCGCCAGCAGGTCCATCACCGGCGAACCGCGCCCCCAGTCGAGTCCGTTGCGCGAGCCCGCATCGCGCCGGTACAGGTCCTTCAGCGTCAGCGGCGCGTAGCCGACGGGAGACGCTTGCAGGAAACCTATGGCTTAAAACCATCGACCGTCGGCTCATAACGATACCCATTTATGAGGTTCATCGCGCCGCGTTGCGGCTCTATACCTCGCAAGGTATCAGGCGTGGCTAAATTGGCGCCCACACGATATTCAATATAGGAAATTTCACCCGGATTCGCCTGAGCATATGAAACGAGAATTTTGGGATTTCGCTCTGTTCCCATACTTACTTCATACGTACCCGGATCAACAGCAAAATAAGTAAATGCTTTGGACGGGAGTCTCGCTGCCAGCGTTCCGTTCAAGTAAAAATTGTGACGATACGCGGCACTTTTGAGCGAAGGGGTGCGGTACACCACAATGACGGACTTACCTGACGGCACAACGATAGGAGCTTCTTTCACGGTGGGGCCGGAGCTTGTGACGCACCCCGTCGCGGTGAAGACAAGAAGGATGAAAAGAATCTTTAAACAAAGGCGCATGACACATCCCTAGGATAAACTGCAATCAAAATTCGGAGTTCCGGTACAGGTTCTTCGGCATGGCGATTGGCACCAGGCTGCCAGGTGGTCGTGGAACAGGTACTTGATCCCGGTTGCCTCTTCGTTGGCCTCGGTATGGCATCGCCGGGCTGACAGTCAGGTCGCCAGCAGTTACAGCGGCCTGACAGAATAAGATTCTTCAAAAACATATATGTGCAAACCCAGATGGCATGATGCCATCTGTATAGTTTTTATCAGGCGGCTTGTACATGGCACGAATGTCATAACAGTCTCCAAGAGGTAGATCCAAGAGCGCAGCAAGATCCTTCTTGGCAATTACCGCACCATATATTTTACTGGGCTCCAATTCAATGCGATGTGCTTCTAGATTAACTAGGACTGGAATTGCAGCGGCATCTCCTCCATCTGATCGGTTCGAGGTGATCGCATTCTTGACTTCATAGGAGAGCGGCGACTGCACATATCCAACCTCAAAGAGGCCGTTCAGCATCACGTTCGATGACGACCTGTTGACCACGACAACACCTATGCTGCTCCTATCGACGTGCGTCAGTCCTAGTCCAATCTGACCTACTTCCACTCCATACATAGCGAAATCATCGTCACAGCCACTAACCGCCAAGAAAACAAGAAAAACCAAGACAATTCGCGTTCTTAGCATGTTGCTCGCTCCTTACAAGCATATGTGTCCTGTTCTATACGGAGTTGTTTCCTAATAGCATTCTGATACCAGGCAGGAGTACGGCCAAAGTTTTGATCCCGAACTTGAAATTCATATGCGCGAATTTCTAATACTTCCTGATACCCCAAGTTAAATCTCCAGTCTAGCCAGTGACCATGTTCATGTTTCATGTTTGAGAGCGCTATCCAGTAGTCACCGTTACCGAGGCCAGCCCTACTGAAGCTTATCACGCCAGTTGACATATTCATTTTTGCTGCAGCCGAAAAGCCATTGACACGAAAATAAGGAACATCTTCAAAAATAATTTGATGTTCTGGAACCAGGAGCCCGTCCCATTTCGCCATCCGCCTCAAACCTTCCTGTGCAGTTGCTGGATCACGAAGGAGTTTTGCAATTTCAGGTGGTGCACCGGCTTGATCAGAGATTTCGCCAGTGTTGGCCTGCTTCTCCAGTCCCGCTTCTTGCTCATTTCTTCCAGCCATCGCCGCCTGAATCGCCTCGCTCACCGCGCCATTGGCGAACTTCCCGCCTGTCGCTTCCGAGATCGTCCCACCCACCAGCGCACCTACCGCAGTGCGAGCGACATCATTGTTGATCTTGCCTACCTGCGGCATGAATGCCGCCGTCAGGCCCGCCGCCGCAAATCCGTGTCCGAAGCTTCCGCCCTGCAGCGACTCCATGATGCCGCCGGTCACCGCTTGCGCCGCCACCTGACCCGCGGCGTCCAGTCCGCTGATGCCGATTCCGGCTGTCAACGCCGCCGTAAAGGCGCCCCGCACCCCGCCTTGCAGTGTGCCCGTCGCCACCACGCCGGCCGCAAATCCGCCTGCGGCGGCAATGGCCAGACCGGTGGCCAACGCCGTGCCGGCGCCCGCGCCTCCGGCCAAGAACGCGGCGAAGTACGGCCCTGCCATTCCGGCGGTGAAGTAGGTGATGGCCACCGCGGCGATCATCCGGAATGCCTTGCCGATGGAGATCATCCCGCTCGGGTCCGTATACGCCAGCGGGTTGTTGAACACGTAGGTGTAGGCGTTCCAGCTCTGGGCGTTGTCCGGGGCCTGGATCACCGGGTCGGCCTGCAGGAACCG
>DATHAV010000386.1:0-3064 GCA_035296505.1 Pseudoxanthomonas sp. | reverse complement strand
CCGTGGGCAAGGTCGGGCATCGCCCGGTGCATGCCGAATACCTCGACCGCATCGTCGCCTGACTGCAGGGACGCACCGTCGACCCACAGCCGTCCGTCGCGAATTTCGACCCGATCGCCGGCTATCGCGGCCACGCGGTTGATCAGGCGCTCGCCGTCCAGCGGCGAATCGAATACCGCGATGTCGCCGCGTGCGGGCGCGCCTGTTTCGACCAGCGTAATCCCCGTGAACGGCAGGCGCAGGCCATAGGCGCGCATATCGACGGCGACGCGATCGCCTATCTGCAGCGTGTGCCGCATTGAGCCGGAAGGGACTGGTAACGGTTGGCCAAGGTGTCGCGCGCGGCAAGCAGCAACCCCAGCATCAGCGCGATCTGCGGCAGTTCGCGGCGCAGCCAGTGACGGAATCCCGACTCACGGTGGATGGGGAGCTGCTGCATAGGAGTGTTGCATGCGGAACGCCGGGGGACGCCGACTCATGCCTTTACCGGTGTCACGAAGTCAGCGTAGCGTCTCGCGACTGCACGCTGCGCGCCGCCCCGTGCAAGGCCGGAGCCGACGTTGGAACGACAGCGCTGCCGTGCGGCACGCGGCGCATGCCAGAGGCTGTAGCCTGACGGAGCGAATCGGCTGGCCATGAACGCATGGCGATACTTTGCACGCGCGACGGCCGTGCAGACGAGAGTGATGCAGTCGAGCGCAGGGCATCCTGCTCGCGATCGGCAGCGATGGTTTCATCGGCCCTGGCCGAACATGATGTTCGCCGCGACCCTGCCGACGCGGTCCGATCAAGCGCGAACAGCTGCTGTGGGCCTAACGGCTCCGCCTACGCGCGAGTCGAGGACGCCAAAGAGCGGCTTGCCGCCAACTGTCGGGTCCATATGGCAGTGCTGCCGAGGGACGCGCGTGGCACCTGTTCCGCGCTAGGAGCTGCCTAAGACACAGCCTGCTGCTTTCACCCCTGGCGAAATCGCTTGGCACGACGCATCACTTTGATTTGGCGCGGGCTCAACCGACCTGCAGATTGGCGTACGCCAGCACCAGCCACTTGCTGCCGTCGGAATCGAAGTTGACCTGCACGCGCGCGTGGGCGCCGGCGCCTTCGTAGTCGGTGACCACGCCGCTGCCGAACTTGGCGTGGGTGACGCTCTGGCCCAGGCGCAGCGCCGGGGCCTCTAGCGCGCCGTGGCCGTAGTTGCGCGGCGCGCTGGAGGCGAGGGTGCGCGAGACCTGCACCTTGGGCCGCACCTCGTGCAGCAGGTGCGGCGGGATCTCGCGCAGGAAGCGCGAAGGGATGCCGTACATGTCCTGGCCGTGGATGCGGCGGGCCTCGGCGTAGGTCAGGGTCAGCTTCTGCCGCGCGCGGGTGATGCCGACATAGGCCAGGCGGCGTTCCTCCTCCAGCCGTCCGCTCTCGTCCAGCGAACGGTTGCTGGGGAACAGGCCTTCCTCCAGTCCGCACAGGAACACCAGCGGGAACTCCAGTCCCTTGGCCGAATGCAGGGTCATCAGCTGCACGCCGTCCTCGCCGGCCTGCGCCTGGCCTTCGCCGGCTTCGAGCGAGGCATAGGCCAGGAACGCGACCAGTTCGCTCATGCCCGCGCGGCTGTCGTCAAGCAGATCCTCGTCATCGCGGCGCACGAAGCGCGACGCGACCGACACCAGTTCGTCCAGATTGTCGGTGCGCGAGTCCAGCTGGCCACGGCTCTCGTTGAGGTAGTGCTCGCGCAGGCTCGAGCGCAGCAGCACGTGGTCGATCTTGTCCTTGAGCTCGAGTTCGGCGACCTCGACCGACAGCAGCTCGATCAGGGCGATGAACCCCGCCAGCGCATTGCGCGCGCGACCCGCCAGGTCGTTGCCCACCGACTGCCGGCGCGCGGCCTCGAACAGCGGCAGCGACAGCGTGCGCGCGCACTTGCGCACCTCGTCCAGGGTGCGGTCGCCGATGCCGCGGGTCGGCGTGTTGACCGCGCGTTCGAACGCGGCATCGTCGTCGCGGTTGGCGACCAGGCGCAGGTAGGCCAGGGTGTCCTTGATCTCGGCGCGCTCGAAGAAGCGCATGCCCCCGTACACCCGGTACGGCACCTGCTCGGCCAGCAGCGCCTCCTCCAGCGCGCGCGACTGCGCGTTGCTGCGGTAGAGCACAGCGGCGTCGCCGTGGCTGCCGCCGTCGCGCACCCACTGGACGATGCGCTCGACCACGAACCGCGATTCGTCGATCTCGTTGTACGCGGCGTACACGTCGATCGGCTCGCCCTCGCCGGTGTCGGTCCACAGCTGCTTGCCGATGCGCCCGGGATTGTGGGCGATGACCGCATTGGCGGCGCCCAGGATATTGGCGCTGGAGCGGTAGTTCTGCTCCAGGCGGATGGTCTGCGCGCCCGGAAAATCCTGGAGGAAACGCTGCACGTTCTCCACTTTCGCCCCGCGCCAGCCGTAGATCGCCTGGTCGTCGTCGCCGACCACGAACACGTGGCCGCTGCTTCCATCGGTACTGCTGCCGGCGAGCACGCGGATGAAGGCGTACTGGATGCTGTTGGTGTCCTGGAACTCGTCCACCAGAATCTCGCGGAAGCGCGCGCGGTAATGCGCCAGCAGCGCCGGCTGGTCGCGCAGCAGCTCGTGCGCGCGCAGCAGCAGTTCGGCGAAATCCACCAGGCCGGCGCGATCGCAGCGCTCCTGGTACGAGGCGTACACGCGGCGCAGGGTTTCGGTCCACGGATCGTCGTCGGGCTGGATGTGCTGCGCGCGCCGGCCTTCGTCCTTGTGCGCGTTGATCCACCAGGCGATCTGACGCGGCGGAAACCGCGCTTCGTCCAGCTCCAGCTGCTGGACCACGCGCTTGACCAGGCGCAGCTGATCGTCGCTGTCGAGCACCTGGAAGCTCTCGGGCAGCTTGGCTTCCTGCCAGTGCAGGCGCAGCAGGCGATGCGAGAGGCCATGGAACGTGCCGATCCACATCCCGCGGCTGCTGTTGCGCAGCTGGGCGTCGGCACGGTGACGCATCTCGCCGGCGGCCTTGTTGGTGAAGGTGACCGCGAAGATGCCGTGGGTGGGCACCCCAT
>DATHAV010000385.1:0-15388 GCA_035296505.1 Pseudoxanthomonas sp. | reverse complement strand
CGCAGCGCGACCGGCTGCACCGGAACCCCGGCTTCGACCGCCGGCTGGAAGATGCGCGCGTGGAAGGCGCCGACCTCGCGGCCGTCGCGGGTGCGCCCCTCGGGGAACACGCCCACCGCGCGGCCCTGCCGCAGGCGCTCGAGCATGGCGTGCATCACTCCGCCCAGCGACTCCTGGCTGCCGCGCTGGTGGAAGATGGTTTCGCCGCGCGCGGCCAGCCAGCCGACCACCGGCCAGCCGCGGATCTCGCGCTTGGCCACGAAGCCCATCATGCGCTGGCTGTGCAGCATCTCGATGTCGACCCAGCTGACGTGGTTGGCGACGAACATCGCCGGGTCGCGCAGCGGCGTGCCCAAGGCGCGCACGCGGAAGCCGAAGATGCGCATCAGGCCCGCCGCCCAGGCGCGGATGGCGCGGTGCCCCAGCCGCTCGCCGTGCACGCGCAGGCGCGCCCACAGCGGCACCAGGCACAGCAGGGTCGCGGGCAACAGCACGATCAGGTGCGCCAGCAGCAGCGGCACGCGGTAGGCATAACGGAACGCGCGCCCCAGACCGCCTTCGCCGCGGGCGGGAGGGGATGAAGTCATGGATGCACGATACCGGAAGGCTTCGGACTTCGGCTACTGGCGCAATCCGCGGCAGCGCGGGCCGCATCGGACCGCGGTTTCGCCTATATCGACGCGCGGCCACGATCGCACGCGCGGCGCACGCTCAGCGGCTGTGGCCGATGGCCAGCGCCACCGCCAGCGCTTTCGACAGCACCAGCAGCCAGGCCAGCACGGCCGGCGCGGTCCATGCGCCCAGGCTGCCGGACGCAAGGGCGATCGCCCCCGCGCCCGCGATGGCGGCCAGCAGGAACACGGTCGCGACGACCCATTCCTTCATCGGCCGCTCGGTGCGCCGCGTCGTCGGCTCAGCGCAGCGGCACCAAGGCGCGAGACGCACACCGGCTTGCCGGCCTCGTCCTCGATGCGGATTTCCCAGACCTGCGTGCTGCGGCCCACGTGCAGGGCGCGGGCGGTGCCGGTGACCACCCCGCCGCGCACGGCCCGCAGGTGGTTGGCGTTGATCTCCAGGCCCACCACCGTGTGCGCGGCCGGATCCACGCACAGGCTGCCGGCCAGGCTGCCCAAAGTTTCGGCCAGAGCCACCGATGCGCCGCCGTGCAGCAGGCCATAGGGCTGCAGCGTGCGCCGGTCCACCGGCATGGTGCCGCGCAGCCAGTCCTCGCCGGCGGCGGTGACGACGATCCCCAGGTGTTCGACCAGCGAACCGTGGCTGCGGGCGTTGATGGCGTCGAGGTCGATGGGCGTACGGAAGCTCATATGAGGCCTTATGATTACGGAGGAAAAACGACGCGGCCACGCACCGACGGCATCGCCACGCTACAGAATCGGGACCAGGCCCGCGCCGAATGCCGTCAGCAGCCGGGTATACAGCCACCTGGGGCCGACGTTGACTTCGGGGAAGCTGCCCACCGCGCGGAAGCAGCGGTGGAACGCGGGATGATCGGACGGAACCGGGGCGGGACAGTCCGGACCGGGGGTGAATTCGTAGCTGGTGGCATAGCGCCACGGCCACAGGTCGAACAGCGGCAGCGCCTCCGACAGTTTGCCGAGACTGTAGTTCATGCCCGAGAGTACCGGCGGCTTGATCCTGGGCGCGACCACCCATGAATTTTCCGGCGCCATGTCGCGGCGGATGCTCTCGCCCAGGCGGCCGGCGAACACGGCGTCGTCGATGATCACCGCCGACTCGGTGTTGTAGTTTTCCGAACGCGGATCGAAGTTGTGCGTGCCGATCACGCCGATGCGCCCGTCGATCACCATCGACTTGGCGTGCAGGCCGATGCGCACGCCGGCGCGCTTGAGCGGCAGCGGTTCGGTGGCCGGCCCCCTGCTGAGGAACGAAGGCCGCGCCTCGGTGCGCTGCTGCCGGCGCGCGGTGGCGAGGTCGCGGGCCGAACCGCCGAGCGACCGGCGCCCGCGCGGTTCGAACGCCGGGACGGGCGCGGCCTGCGCCAGCGCCAGCGGCCCATCGGGCATCAGCGCCGCGTAGTCCACCGGCGCGTCTTCGGGAAACGGCTTGTACTCGTGGATCCGGAAACCGAACTCACGGAGGTTGCGGCGCTTGTACTTGAACGTCATCGAATACACGATCGGGTTATCGGTGGCGGCCAGGCTGTTGGTCGACACCAGCACGTCCGGCGGCTGCGGCCTCTGGCGCAGCGAGCGGAAGAGGTCGCGGGCCGGCCTGGACAGCACCAGGTACGGCGTCTGCAGCAGTATCTCGCTGCGCGCCTGGGCGATCAGCGCCTTCAGCTCGCCGATCGGGGGCTCGGCGGTGCGTTCGTGGCGGTGCTTCCGGGGCAGGTCGGCCAGGTACTGCACCGGACCCACCGCCAGCGCCGGCTGCACCAGCCGTTCGTTGATCGCTTCGGCATCATCGGCCCGCGCCGAGAACTCGGCCACCCGCGCCGGGCGCAGGTAGGCGGGCGCCGGCATCGGCGGCACGCCCTCGGCCAGCAGCTTGCGTCCGACGTCGTTCAGGCGCTCGGCCGGCACACTGCGCGGCGCGTTCCAGAACGCTTCGAAGTTGTCCGCCATGTCGCGCGAAGCCGGGCCGGCGACCAGCACGTCGCGATCGCGGAAGTTGTACTCGGCGTCCCAGTCGAAGTAATCGTTTTGGTAGTTGCGCCCGCCGGTGATGCCGATGCGCCCGTCCACCAGCAGCAGCTTGGTGTGCATGCGCTGGTTGAAGCGGCGGAAGCAGCACAGCACGCTGCCGGCGTAGTCGAAGTAGTTGAGCCTGGCCTTGCCGAAGCTGGGGTTGTATACGCGCAGGGCGAAATTGCGGTGGGCGCCGGCCAGCGCCGTCAGTATCTCCAGATCGGAGATCGCCGACAGCTGGTCGATCAGCACCCGCACCTTCACCCCGCGCCGGGCCGCGGCCAGCAGTTCGTCCAGCACCAGCCGCGCGCTGTCGTCGGTGTCGAAGATGTAGGTCTGCAGGTCGATGCTGCGGCGCGCGCTGCGCATCAGGTTGATGCGCGCCAGCAGCGCGTCCTGGCCGCCGTCCAGGATCAGCGCGTAGTGCCTCGGCGCCTGCGGTGCGGACTGCGCATAGGCCTGCGCGCCGAGCGCATGCAGCGGCGAGTCGATCGCACAGGCGTCGGCGCCGCGGCAGTCGACCACCTGCGAACGCGCGGCCTCGGCGATCCCGGCGGCGCGGTCGCGCTGCGCGCTGGACAGCCCGGCGCAGGCGCTGCCCAGCAGCGCCAGCGAGACCACCGCGCCCCGCAGCAGAGGCGTCACGGCCTGGATCCGGGCGCCAGGCGCGCGCGCAGCACGAACACCACCCGGTCGCTGACCGCCAGCGTCCAGGCGTCCATGCCGTAGTCGCTGCGGCGGACCGCGCCGGTGGCGACCACGTCGCAATCGTGCGCAGGACGCCCGCACGCGGACGGCGCGACGGTCAAGGTCTTGGACCGGGTGATGCCGCGGATGGTGAGGTTGCCGGCCAGCGGGCCTCCGTTCTTCAGCAGCGATTCGTCATAGGGTTCGGAGACGAAATTGACCGTGGGGTAGCGCTCGGCGTCGAAGAACCTCGCGCTCCGCGTCAGCTCGGTGTAGCGCTTGGAGCCCTCGATCTCGACGTAGCGGGTGAGCATGCGCAACCGCACCCGCTGGCGGCCGTCGGCCAGGTATTCGAGGCTGCCCTCGTGGCGCGGGAAATGGCCTCCGAGCGTGGCGCCCCAGCGCGTGCGCAGTTCGAAACCGAAGCGCGAGCTGGCCTGGTCGAACGCAATGCGCTGGAGTGCGTCGGGCTGCGACGCGCCCGCCGGCCCGGCGCACAGCAGCGCCAGCCCGCACCACGCGGCCGCCCGCCTGGCTATCGCGGTCACGGCCACCAGAAGGCGGTGAGGCTGGCGATGCCGGGCTCGATCGAGGCCTCGGGCGGCAGGCTCAGCACCACCACCGAGGCGGTGGGCATGCCGCGGTAGTCGCCGGACTGGCCGCTGTGCATCAGCGCGGCCAGCCGCTCCAGGCCGGGATTGTGGCCGACGATCAGCAGGCGTTCGGCATCGCGGTTGGCGTCGGCCAAGCCCGCCAGAGTACCGGCGGTAGCCTCGTAGACATCGTCCTCCAGGCGCTGCTCGACGTAGCCGATCGCCTCCAGCACCGCCTCGAGGGTCTCGCGCGTGCGCCGCGACGGCGAGCACAGCGCACGGTCGGGCACCACGCCTTGCCGGGCCAGCCAGCGGCCGGCGGCCTGCGCCTCGGCCAGACCTTGCGGGGAAAGCGGACGATCGCCGTCCGGCTGGCCGGGGGTGGCGGGATCGGCATGCGCGTGGCGCAGCAGTATCAGTTGGCGCATGGCGAAGGCTCCGGTGGGGTGACTGTGCTTAGGCTTTCTTGATCCACTTCAGCAGCGGATCCCAGTCGGCCTGGTGGTCGCGCACCTGCGCGGACTTGTAATCGAACAGGCTGCGGCCCATGCCGGCCAGGACCACGTAGGCCTGGGTGTCGCGCAGCTGCGCCACCACCGGGTAAGGCCAGGTGCCGAGTATTTCCAGCGCCTGCTGCGACGCGTTGGTCCACGGCCGGATGCGGTTGAGCACCAGTCCCACGGGCAGTTTGCGCTTGCGCACGCGCGCGACCTTGGAAAGGCTGTTGAGGAAGTTCACGGTGGCCTCGATGTCGAGCGCCGAAGGCAGCACCGGCACCACGATGGCGTCGGCGTGTTCGATGAAGTGGTCCAGGTCCTCGGTCATGGCCCCGGCCAGGCCGTCGACGACCACGCGCTCGGCGTCGTCCGGCAGCCATGCCCGCCAGCTGCGCTTGCGGCTGGCGTCGATCGGCAGCACCGCGCTTTCCATCTCCGCCCGGCGCTCGGCCCAGCGCAGGGAGGAGTGCTGCGGATCGGCGTCCGCCAGCACCGTGCGCTTGCCGTCCAGCGCGAAGCACGCGGCCAGGTTGGTGGCGAGCGTGGTCTTTCCCGCGCCGCCCTTGGAGCTGGCGACCAGAATCGTCTTCATGCGCGCGCCTCGTTACCGGGAGACCGAAGGGTACACCGGGCGGGGCGACAGGCGGGAGGCGCGCGACACGGACAGGCGGGCATCGGCCAACGGCGATAAGCGAAGCCTAGATGCGCAAATCCGAGTGTGCTCGCGGCCATCGGGGCCGCGGCGTCCGCGCCAGCCGCGGCCCGATCCCACGCGCGCCGTAGCGGCCCATCCGTCCGAGTATCGAGTTCCTGCCGCGCTCCCGGCATGGGCTGTACTTGCACCGTTTGCTATCGTTCGCGTCCCACGGAACGGCGCCGCCATGAGCGAACTGCACGACCTTATCGCGCTGATCCGCGCCAATACCCCGCTGATCGTCGTCGAAACCCAGGAAGAGGCGCGCACGGTCGAGCTGTTCCGCCAGGCGCTGGCCCAGGTGTGGCGCGCTCTGTACCGTTGGTCGGTGACCGAGGGCCTGCGCCGCATCGACATCGATCGCGAGGACGAGCCCGAAGGGGCGCCCGATGCGAGCGCGGCGCTGCATGCGATGAAGAACGCCGACCAGCGCGGCATCTACCTGCTGCTCGACTTCCACCCCTACCTCGGCTACGCCGGCAGCCAGCGCCAGCTGCGCGACATCATCGACCGCCGCCACTGCCAGCCGCACGTGGTGGTGCTGGTCGGCGCGAAGATCGAACTGCCGGCCGACCTGGATGCACGGGCGGTGCGCTTCACCCCGCGCCTGCCCGACACCAACGCGCTGCTCAAGATGGTTCGCGAGGAAGCCAGCGGCTACGCCCGCGAAAACGGCGGCCGCCGGGTCCAGGTCGACGGCGAGGCGGTGCAGCAGATCGTGCGCAACCTGCAGGGTTTAGGGCTGCTCGATGCCCGGCGCATCGCGCGCCAGCTGATCTATGCCGACGGCGCGCTGGGCCACGGCGACCTGCCGCAGCTGGCCAAGCTGAAGTTCGAGCTGCTCAACCGCAGCGGCCACCTGCACTACGAGTACGACACCGCGCGCTTCGGCGACGTCGCCGGCGCGGGCCGCTTCAAGCGCTGGATCGAGCAGCGCCGGTCGATCTTCGTCGGCGGCAATGCGCCTCCGGGCCTGGACCCGCCCAAGGGCGTGCTGCTGCTGGGCGTGCAGGGCTGCGGCAAGTCGATGCTGGCCAAGGCCACCGCCGGCGGCTTCGGCGTGCCGCTGCTGCGCCTGGACTTCGGCACGCTGTACGACAAGTTCCACGGCGAGACCGAGAAGAACCTGCGCAACGCGCTGGCCTCGGCCGAACAGCTGGCGCCGTGCGTGCTGTGGATCGACGAGATCGAGAAGGGACTGGCCAGCGGCGGCGAGGACGGCGGCGTGTCGCGGCGCGTGCTGGGCACCCTGCTGACCTGGATGGCCGAGCGCAAGAGCGCGCAGGGATGCGGCAACGTGTTCATCGTCGCCACCGCCAACCAGGTCCACGACCTGCCGCCCGAGCTGCTGCGCAAGGGACGCTTCGACGAGATCTTCTTCGTCGACCTGCCCACGCCCGACGCGCGCGTGGAGCTGCTGCGCCTGCACCTGGCGCGCCGCCAGCGGTCGCCCGACGGCTTCGCCCTGCCGGCGCTGGCCGCCGCGGCCGACGGTTTCTCCGGCGCGGAGATAGAACAGGCCGTCGTGTCCGCCCTGTACGCCGCCCATGCCGTCCAGCGGCCGCTGGACACCGACCTGCTGATGCAGGAAATCCGCGGCACGCGTCCGCTGTCGGTGATCATGGCCGAACAGGTCGGCGCGCTGCGCCAATGGGCCAGCGAGCGGACGGTGCCGGCGGATTGAGCGATTCGGCGGTGCGGTCTTGCGCTGCTTCCGCATGAAGTTGCTGCACAAGCACTTTTAAATACTTCTGCTTCTGACGTATTTTGCCTCCAAGTGATCAACGAAGCTGTTGCCTATATTCTCGAATTCCGACTGGTTTTGAGCAGCCAGGTACGTATGGCATCCGCCACCGTATCTATTAATTGCCAGCAGCGCATCTTCTCGTTGGCCACAATATACAATCTCGTCGGAGAACCAGCATTGCTCAAATCCCATTTCATTGGCTAAGCTCTTTGCCGCTTCACACATCTGCGTGGGAGGAACTATCCAGTAACCGTAATTTTTCAGGGACGGTTGCTGATAATGCATGAAAGCTCTTCGCCAGAGCAAGCCTTGAAGTGATGCTGCATAAAGTTCTCCATGCCATGTTCCGTCATTGTGCCAAACGGTAGGTTCTGCTTCCCCATTTTCACGCAGGGCCAGTTGCTGGGAGGGGAAAATATCTTCGGCAATCAGAATGCAGTCTTCCGGCGTGATCGGGTCTCGCTCTTCAACCATGTATTGGTAGGAATCGATCATGGTTGCAATATCCGTTTTCTCCGCGGGTCCAAACAGGAAGAGACCGCCATTGTCGTGTCCCATGCGGGATAGATATTCAAGGTACTGAGCAGGCAAAGAACGCCCCACCAACGCCTCAAGCGTTTTTATTTCCGATGGGCTGGCTCCACGGATCTTGAAAGGAAAGGCTTGATCGAACGAGGATACGTATCCTATTAGAGCTTTCATCGAATTTTGTGCTGTATAAGGTTTCATCATCCCGATTGTGATTTGTTGAATCAAATTTATCTTGCGTGCGCTTCTCAAAGGCATTATCCCTGCTTCCGCTGGTCGTAGCTGATAAACTGATCAGTCATAAGGGACCCTCGCATGAGGCGGACGGTTATTCAAATCGCCAATCGTCCAAGCAGCCACGCCCAGCCCGGCAGCGTCGCCAGCGACAGGAGGATGCCGTAGCCGACCAGCGCCGCGGCCAGGCGCGGGGCGAGCCGATGCGATATCGCAAGCGCCGCGGCGGTGATCATGCTGGGCATGGCCGACTCGAGTACGTTGGCCTGGAGCATGCCGCCGCGCATGGCGAACAGCAGCGACAGCCCGAATGCGATCGCCGGCATCACCAGCAGCTTCAGCAGCAGGCCTAAGGCCAGCGGCCCGACCTCCTCGCGCGGCAGCTTCAGCTGGATCGACAGGCCTACCGCCAGCATCACCAGCGGCAGCAGGGCGTCGGCCACGCGCTGCAGGCCCGATGCGATCCACCGCGGCGGCTGTTCCGGCATCAGGGCGAGCGCGAACAGCAGCGCCCACAGCGGCGGAAACTTCAGCATGCGCGCGAGCACCTGGCGCGGCGTCGGCGGCACGTCGCCGCCCTAGCGCGCCAGCACGTACAGGCCGAAGGTCGACAGCAGCATGAAGGTGCCGAACTGGTCGTACACCACCGCATAGGGCAATGCCCCATCGCCCAGCAGCGCGCGCACCATCGGATAGCCGATGAAGCTGGTGTTACCCAGCGCCACGCACAGCAGCAGGACCGCATACTGCTCGCGCCGCAGCCGCAGCACGCGGGCGGCCAGCAGCACCAGGCCCACCGTGGCCACGGCCAGCAGCCAGGGCGTGGCGACCAGCCCGAGCACCGACGCATCGACACGCAGCCGCGGCACGTACAGCAGGATCGCCGCCGGCAGGCACACGTACAGCACCACCGCGTTGAGCGCTTCGGCGGTGTCGGCCGGGAACAGCCCGAGCCGCGCGAAGGCCATGCCCAGCGCGAGCATGGCGATGATCAGGGCGAAGGCGTCGAAAGCCATGGGCGCTGCGGACTACGGGTGAGGAAGATGTGCGTCTTACCGCTGACACATGATCCGTATAGCCCGCCTAATAGCCCGCCGCCTGCCCGTCCTTGCGGCTTTCGGACGCGCCGTAGTAGACGCCGCTTTCGGGATCGCGGGCGATCGCCTGGTAGCCGCCGTAGGGACCCAGCGCCCATTCCACGCGGTGGCCCAGGCGCATCAGGCCGCGCACTGTTTCGTAGGGAAACCCGGACTCCAGCTGCACCACGCCGCCGCCGTCCATCATCGTGTTCTGCCCGGTCGGTTCGGTGGAGCCGTCGTGATGCAGGCGCGGCGCATCGCCGGCCTCCTGCAGGTTCATGCCGAAGTCGACCAGGTTCATCACGATCTGCACGTGGCCCTGCGGCTGCATGGCGCCGCCCATCACCCCGAAGCTGACCCACGGCTTGCCGTCGCGGGTGATGAAGGCCGGGATGATGGTCTGGAACGGGCGCTTGCCCGGCGCGTAAGTATTCGGATGCCCGGGCTTGAGCACGAACATCTCGCCGCGGTCCTGCAGGATGAAGCCCGTGCCGGGAGGCGCCATGCCGCTGCCCATGCCGCGGTAGTTGGACTGGATCAGCGACACCATCATGCCGTCCTTGTCCGCCGTGGTCAGGTAGACGGTGTCGCCCTCCTGCAGCTCCTTCGGCGTGCCCGGCTGCACTTCCCGCAGCACCTTGCCGGGCGAGATCAGCCTGCGCCGCGCGTCCGCATAGTCCTTGGAGATCAGCCTGGCCACCGGGGCCGGCTGGAACGCCGGGTCGGCGTACCAGCGCGCGCGGTCGGCGAACGCCAGCTTCTTGGCCTCCACCAGCAGGTGCAGGTGCTCGGCGCTGCCGAAGGCGATCTTGGAGAAGTCGAAGCCTTCGAGGATGTTGAGCATCTGCAGTGCGGCGATGCCCTGGCCGTTGGGCGGCAGCTCCCACACGTCCACGCCGCGATAGTTGGCGCTCACCGGCTCGACCCACTCGCCGGTGTGCGTGGCCAGGTCATCGAAGCCGAGGAACCCGCCGTTGGCCTTGAAGTAGGCGTCGATGGCGCGGGCGATGGCGCCCTTGTAGAACGCGTCGCGGCCGCCGTCGGCGATCTTCTGCAGGGTGTCGGCCAGGTTGGGGTTCTTCCATATCTCCCCGGTCCGCGGAGCGCGGCCGCCGAGGGTGAACTGCTCGCTGAAGCCGGGCCACTTCGACAGGCGCGGCACCGACAGGTCCCAGTAGTAGGCCACGGTTTGGTGCACCGGGTGGCCGTCGCGCGCATAGCCGATGGTCGGCGCCAGCACCTCGGCCATCGGCAGCGCGCCGAAGCGGGCGTGCAGCGCGAACCAGCCGTCCACCGCGCCGGGCACGCTGACCGGCAGCGGGCCGTGCGGCGGGATGTGGGTGATGCCCTGCCGCTGGAAATATTCCAGGGTCAAGGATTTCGGCGAGCGGCCCGAGCCGTTGTAGCCGTGCAGCTTCCTGGTTCTCGGGTCCCAGACGATGGCGAACAGGTCGCCGCCGATGCCGCTGCCGGTGGGCTCCATCAGCGCCAGGGCGGCATTGGCCGCGATCGCGGCGTCCACCGCGCTACCGCCCTGCTTCATCACGTCCAGCGCGATCTGCGTGGCCAGCGGATGCGAGGTGGCCGCCATCGCCTGCGGCGCGATGACTTCCGAGCGGGTGGCGAAGTCGCGGCCGGCGATGCGGTCGGCGGCGAGGGCGGGCAACGCCAGCAGAAGGAAGACGAACAGAAGCAGGCGCATGGGAACCTTTCATCGCAGGCGTGGACAGCCATGCTGCCTCGAAATCGCGTCGCCGCCAAACCGCGCGAGCGGATCGTCGGGACGAGGCCGGGGTCCGGGTGTCGATCCTTCGGATCAAGCTCGAACGGACGGATCGGCCGCCGCATCAACTCGGCCCATATATCGCCTGCTGCGGCGGCAGTACGGCATCGGCCTTGGGAGGTTGGTCAGGTTGTTTATGGATCGGGCTTATTCTGCAGCGCGGCTGCAGCACTGGATTGGTGGTCTTGCGTGCAGTTGCCCATGAGCGCACTGCCCGCATGGGCAGCGCCGGGACGGCCGCCATGGCGGCTTATCGCGTCGATCGCTGGATGAGCGTTTCGGGTGCCGCCATCGCAATAGAGGCCAAGGGAGGCAAGGGTCGCAAAACCGCCGCTGATACAATGCCGCCCCGCATTTCGCGCCCCGCGCGCGATCTCGCCAGCCGCCGCAACCCCCCGGGCCTCCATGACCAGCACCGCCGAACTCACCTCGCCTGCGTCCGCGAACGCTCCCGCCGTGGACGTGCTCGACGTCGACTACTCGCTCGAACACAAGTACACCCGCACCGACGGACGCATCTACCTCAGCGGCGTACAGGCGCTGGTGCGCCTGCCGCTGATGCAGCGCCTGCGCGACCAGGCCGAGGGCCTGGACACGGCCGGCTTCATCAGCGGCTACCGCGGCTCCCCTTTGGGCGGGTTCGACCTGGAGCTGTGGCGCGCCAAGAAGCACCTGGCCGAGGCCAAGGTGAAGTTCACCCCCGGCCTCAACGAGGACCTGGGCGCGACCATGGTCTGGGGCACCCAGCAGACCAACCTGTTCCCCGGGGCCAAGGTCCAAGGCGTGTACTCGATCTGGTACGGCAAGGGCCCGGGCGTGGACCGCTGCGGCGACGTGTTCAAGCACGGCAACGCCGCCGGCACCTCGAAATACGGCGGCGTGCTGGCGATGGCCGCCGACGACCACAACTGCCGCAGCTCGACCCTGCCGCACGGGTCCGAGGACGAGTTCGTCAGCGCGATGATGCCGGTGCTGAACCCCGCGGGCGTGCAGGACATCCTCGACCTGGGGCTGGTGGGCTGGGCGATGAGCCGCTACACCGGACGCTGGGTCGGCTTCAAGACCATCGCCGAGACGGTGGAATCCTCGGCCTCGGTGGAAGTGAATCCGTTCGCGCGCCGCATCGCGCTGCCGGAGGATTTCGAGATGCCGGCCGGCGGCCTCAACATCCGCTGGCCCGACCCGCCGCTGGACCAGGAGATGCGCCTGCACCGCTACGCGGTCAAGGCCGCGCAGGCGTTCGCGCGCGCCAACCACATCGACCGCATCGTGCTGGATTCGCCGCGCGCGCGCCTCGGCATCGTGACCACCGGCAAGAGCTACCTGGACGTGCTGCAGGCGCTGGAATACCTGGGCCTGGACGAGGCCGCGTGCGCCGACATCGGCATCCGCGTGTACAAGGTCGGGATGACCTGGCCGCTGGAGCCGCAGGGCATCGCCCGCTTCGCCCGGGGCCTGGAGGACATTGTGGTGGTGGAGGAAAAACGCGCCTTCATCGAGCGCCAGATGAAGGAGCAGTTCTACAACTGGCCCGCCAGCGCCGGTCCGCGCCCCTCCATCGTCGGCAAGTACGACGAGGCCGGCGAGTGGATCCTGCCCAGCACCGGCGAGCTCACGCCCGCAACGATTGCAGGAGTCATCGGCCGCCGCATCCTGCGCTTCCCGCTTCCATCCGGCGCCTTCGCCGAATCCATCGAGCAGCGCCTGCGCTGGATGGAGGAAAAAGAAGCGGAGATGGCCCTGCCGCGCGCCAACTTCCCGCGCGTGCCGCACTACTGCAGCGGCTGCCCGCACAACACCTCGACCCAGGTGCCCGAAGGCTCGCGCGCGCTGGGCGGCATCGGCTGCCACTACATGGTCACCTGGATGGACCGCGATACCGACACCTTCACCCACATGGGCGGCGAAGGCGTGACCTGGTCGGGGCAGGCGCCGTTCACCGAGACCGAGCACGTGTTCCAGAACCTGGGCGACGGCACGTTCTTCCACTCCGGCTCGCTGGCGGTGCGCCAGTCGGTGGCGACCGGGGTCAACATCACCTACAAGATCCTCTACAACGACGCGGTCGCCATGACCGGCGGACAGCCGGTGGACGGCGTCCTGTCCGTGCCGCAGATCGCGCACATGATGCGCGCCGAAGGCGTGCAGACCATCGTGGTGGTCAGCGACGAGATCGAGAAGTGGTCCAAGCCGGAGATCTTTCCAGGCGGCGTCGAGTTCTTGGACCGCAAGCGCCTGGACGAGGTGCAGAAGCGCCTGCGCACGGTCAAGGGCACCAGCATCCTGATCTTTGATCAGACCTGCGCCACCGAAAAACGGCGCCGCCGCAAGCGCGGCAAGATCGCCGATCCGCCGAAGCGGGTGATGGTCAACACGCTGGTGTGCGAAGGCTGCGGCGACTGCGGGGTGAAGAGCTTCTGCGTGTCGGTGCTGCCCAAGGAAACCGAGTTCGGCCGCAAGCGCGAGATCGACCAGTCCAACTGCAACAAGGACTATTCCTGCGTCGGCGGCTTCTGCCCCAGCTTCGTCACCGTGCACGGCGGCGCGCCGCGCAAGGGCGGCACGCTCGATAGGAGTCGGAAAGAGGCGGCGGCACTCTTCGCCAACCTGCCCGCCCCCGCGTTCAAGGCCGACTTCGACCGCCCCTGGAACATCCTGATCACCGGCGTCGGCGGCACCGGCGTGGTCACCATCGGCGCGCTGCTGGGCATGGCCGGGCATTTGGAAGGCAAGGGCGCCAGCGTGCTCGACCAGACCGGCCTGGCGCAGAAGGGCGGCGCCGTCACCACCCACATCCGCCTCGCGCGCATGCCGGAAGCCATCCACGCCGTGCGCATCGCCGCCGGCGAAGCCGACCTGGTGCTGGGCTGCGACATGGTGGTGGTCAACGACTACTGGGTGCTGTCCAAGGTGCGCGGCGAGCGCTCGCAGGTGGTGCTCAACACCTACCAAGCGATGCCCGGCACCTTCACCACGCGGCCGGACATGGAGTTCCCCGCCGCCGGCATCGTCTCGGCGGTGACCCAGGCCCTCGGCGGGCGGGCGCCGATGCAGGTCGATGCGACCCAGCTGGCCACCGCGCTGCTGGGCGACGCCATCGCCACCAACCTCTTCATGCTCGGCTACGCCTGGCAGCAGGGCCTGGTGCCGATCTCGTTCGAGGCGCTGATGCGCGCCATCGAGCTCAACGGCGCGGCGATCGAGATGAACCGGCAGGCCTTCGCCTGGGGCCGGCTGGCCGTGGTCGACCCGCAGGCGGTGGCCGAGGCCGCGGGCCTGATCCGCAATCTGCAGACCGAGGCCGAGCGCACCCCGCACGGCCTGCAGATCCTGCCGCCCGGCGACTGGGAAACCAGCGACATGGCCGGGCCCAGCGCGCCCAAGGCGCGGCAGGACGCGCACGAGTCGCGGGGCCTGCGCGACGCCTCGGCCGGCGACGGCAGCGTGGCCTTCCTGCCGCTGGACGACCTGCGCCTGTCGCGCTCGCTGGACGAACTGATCCAGCGCCGCGTCGCCTTCCTCGCCGACTACCAGAACGCCGCCTATGCGCGCCGCTACAGCGATCTGGTGGCCGAGGTGCGCGAGGCCGAGCATGCGCGCGCGCCGGGTTCGACCGCGCTGAGCGAGGCGGTGGCGCGCTACTTCTTCAAACTGATGGCCTACAAGGACGAGTACGAGGTCGCGCGGCTGTACACCAGCGGCGAATTCCAGCGCCGCCTGCAACAGCAATTCGAGGGCGACTACAAACTGCATTTCCACCTGGCGCCGCCGCTGCTGGCCAGGAAGGACGCGCAGGGCCGGCTGCTCAAGCGGGAGTTCGGCCCCTGGATCATGACCGCGTTCAGGCTGATGGCGAAACTGCGCTTCCTGCGCGGCGGCGCGCTGGACATCTTCGGCTACACCGCCGAGCGCCGCGGCGAACGCCGCCTGATCGCCGACTACCAAGCGACGGTGCAGCGCCTGCTCTCCTCGCTGGACACAGACAACCTGCCGCTTGCGGTGGAGATCGCCAGCATCCCCGAACACATCCGCGGCTACGGCCATGTCAAGGAGGCCCACCTGCACAAGGCCAAGGCCCGCGAAGCCGCGCTGCTGGACAAGTGGAACAACCCGCGCGAAATCCCGCTGGTGCGGGCGGCGTAGGCGCTGTTCCCCATCCACGGCAGGTCGATCGTCAGCGCCTGCCGATACGGGAACGGCAGCGCCGACAGTGCCTGGTTCTGGATACTAGCCGCGGCCTTGTCATAGGTCTCCGGCCGGATCAGGAACCGCTCGACTTCCGCCGCGCGAGCTCCCGCGGGTGCCGCTTGCCATTGGCCAGGATGAAGCGCTCGATCCAGTCCACGCACACCCGTTCGGCCAGGAGACTGTATGCCTGACCGGGCATTGGGTCCGCACCTGTTCCAACAGACGCGCATGCCGGGCTGGACGAGAGTCCTAGCCAGATAACACCGCATTACCGGGTCGATAAGACATGGCACCGCAAGAATGGCCGATCCCCCGAATCGTCTACCCAATGGCGTAACGCCTGTATCGGCCCAACCGCTTGATGGCAGGCAGGATTTTTCTTGGGGCTGTAGTAGATAAGAAAGGTTTTATGCTTATCGGATGAGGCTAAAGCGCTGTAAATTGAGCAAAAAACAGCAGAATCAACTGCTCGAATACTTCGTCCTCGAAGTCACCGCCCGCTCAGCGGCTTATTTGCTGGGAGTGCAGCCCAACACGACCGGCTTGTCCTACCGGAAAACCAGACAGCCCATTGCCGATCACCTGGCCGCTATCGAGCATGAAGCCTTCGCAGGATCCGCGGAACTGGACGAAAGCTACTTCGGCGGCGTCCGCAAAGGCAAGCGAGGTCGTGGCGCTGCCGGCAAGGT
>DATHAV010000384.1:0-5458 GCA_035296505.1 Pseudoxanthomonas sp. | reverse complement strand
GTCGATGCGATGCAGCAGCCCCAGGCCGAACGCAGCGGTCTTGCCGCTGCCGGTCGGCGCTTGGGCGATCATGTCGTGCCCCGCCAGGATCGCCGGCAGGCTCTGCGCCTGGATCGGCGTCATGTTGCGGTAGCCGGCGGCTTCGACGCCCAGCTGCAGGCTCGGCGGGAGGGCGAGGGTGGTGAAGTCGGTCATGCGCCATGATCGCAGCATCGCCAGCCACTGCGAAGCGTGGCGGAAACGCAACGTCGCATAGTCATGGTGCATCGCCCCCGTTTGTCTGCAGCGCCCCATGGCGCGCCTGCCTTCACACCAGCGCCTTTATTATCGATGGCCTTCAATTTCGAACCTCATCAGGCCCTGCATGAACCGGATACTGCAACCGTTCGTGGTGCTGCAGGTCAACGCGCTGCCGTACCTGGCCGGTACTTTCGCGATCCTCGTGGTCTGCCTGTGGGCGTGGGTCGGCGCCGACGCTGGCGCCGGCGGGCAGGGTGTGCCGAAAGCGCTGGAGGGCGGCGCCTTGTGCGGACTGGCGACGGCCCTGGGCGCAGCTCCAGTGCTGCTGATAAGGCGTCTGCCGCAGAGCGTCGGCGACGGCCTGCTCGGGTTCGGCGCGGGCGTCATGCTGGCGGCGACCGCCTTTTCGCTGGTGCTGCCGGGCCTGGAGGCCGCGGGCGAAGCCGGTCATTCCGAATGGAGTGCCGGCGCCCTGGTCAGCGCTGGGGTGATCCTGGGCGCGGTCGCGCTGCTGATGATCAGCCGCGCGGTGGGCGACGAGCCGATCGAGACTCCGCATGGCCAGGGCGCGCCGCTGCTGTCTTCGCGGGTGCTGGTGTTCGTTCTCGCGATCATGCTGCACAACGTGCCCGAGGGCATGGCGGTCGGCGTCGCCGCCGCTGGCGGATTGGCCAAGGCCGACAGCCTGGCCTTAGGGATTGCGCTGCAGGACGTGCCCGAAGGCATGGTCGTGGCGCTGATCCTGGCCGCCGCGGGCATGACGCGGGCCAAGGCGGTTTTCCTGGGCGCTATCTCCGGTGTGATCGAACCGCTGGCGGCGGTCGCCAGCGCCTGGACGCTCGGTGTGTCGTCGCCGCTGTTGCCCTGGGGCCTGGCGTTCGCCGGTGGCGCGATGCTGATGGCGGTGGGCAACAGCGTGATTCCCGAATCCAACCGCCATGGCAACGGCGCCATCGCCTCGATCGGGCTGGTGATCGGCTTCTGCGTGATGATGGTGCTGGATACGGCGCTGGGCTGAGCTCCTTCGCAAGCCTGAAGTAATGATTTGAAGCGGCGGGCCAGAAGCGACTTATTTATTGCCCTGAGTACTTAGGCGTACGCGTGGCGCAGGCGGCTATCGCCAGTGCCGCCACGGTTTGGTAGGGAAACGCAGACGGTCGAGTCGGATCGCGTTCTTTATGCAGCGTCAGGGCAACGGGGCGTCGGTGCGCATCACCGGGTACAGGCGGTAGCGCTGGTCCCAGGACGGGTGACGGCGGTAGAAGAACTCCAGCCGTGCCGCCGCGCTGC
The DNA here is from genome assembly GCA_035296505.1 of Pseudoxanthomonas sp. Taxonomy (GTDB): domain Bacteria; phylum Pseudomonadota; class Gammaproteobacteria; order Xanthomonadales; family Xanthomonadaceae; genus Pseudoxanthomonas_A. Next base: position 3,928 of record DATHAV010000384.1, on the reverse strand, counting down.
TGGCGAAATCCGGTTCTTCGCGCAGCCGCCGCTCGAATTCGGCCTTCAGCGCCGGATCGCCCGCCAACATTTCGCGCGCGACCGTTTCGGCCACGTAGTCCTCCATGTATTCCTTGCGCTCGAAGGCGTTGTTGAAGCGGCCCCAGTTCGCCAGCGAATCCGGTGCGGTCGGCTCCAGCAGCGCCACCACCAGTCGCGACAGTGCCTGGGCGATCGGTACCAGCAGCGAACCTGCACCGATGTCCTCCCGGCTCGACGACCACTCGCCGCTCAGGCTGGCGCGCTGGTGGCCCTCGAGCGACTGCGACGACAGCTGCGCCTCGCTGGCGCGGAAGACCTGCACCGGGCGATCCTTCAGGGCCGGCAGCGCCCGGAAGCCGATCCCGTGCTGGCTCAGCTTCTCCCCCACCCAGCGTGCGTGCGCGGCCGGCACCACGTAGCCGGCCCCCGGCGCATCGACCGTCAGGCTCGGTTGCACGTCGTCGCGCAGCGGCGCCTTCCAGATCCGGGGCTTGCGTTCGTCATAGCGGGTCATCAGGGCGCCGGAAACCTCCGATGGCGTCCGCGTGTACTCATAGCCCCGGAAATCGATGGGGCGCGCACGGTCGCTGGCCTTGTACGCCAGCGCGACCGGGGTGCCGCCGATCGTCGACGCACGCCGGTCGGCCTCGTGTGCCGCCGCAGCCAGGCCTGGCCTTGGGCGGCGACGTGTTCGAGCACCGACACCACGGTGTTGCGGGTGATGCGCACGCGCACCGGGTATTGCTTCCACGAATGCGTCTCCACCAGCATCGCGATGCGGTTGCGCAGCGGAAAATAGCCGGTGGAAAAACGCGGCGGCGACACCCCGTCCTCGAAGCCGGAGGCGGGATCGTCCAATTCCACGAACGAGGGATAAAAGGGCAGGGGCAGCGATCCCTGCGCCGCCAGGTCCTCGATCACCGCGGTGCGCAGCGCCAGCCCGGCCTCGCGCAGCGGTCCATCGCCTGCATGTACCGGTTCGACCTGGATCGAAATGTCGTGCTCGAACTGCGCGCCGTTGGTGGCGTGCAGGTCGACGGCGACCAGCGGGTCCCATTCCCGCACCAGGAGCAGCATCGCCTGCATCTCCGGCGCGTCGGCTTTGGCGTAGTCGCGGTTGAGGTTGTAGTTCTGCGCCGTCGTGCGCCAGCCGGTTTCTTCGGGGCCGCGCTGGTTGGGGCGGTTCCACGCGCCGAAGCGCTCGTGCCCGTCGAGGTTGAACACCGGCACGAACACCAGCACCTGGCGATCCAGCGCGCCCTGCGCCGCTTCCCCGTCGAGCACCTGGCGCAGGGCCAGGAAGCCGGCGTCCTTGCCGTCGATTTCGCCGGCATGGATGCCGCCCTGCACCAGCACCACCGGCAGCCCGCGGCTGGCGGCGGCCTTCGGATCCAACGCGCCGCTGGTGGAGGCGACCAGCGCCTTCATCGGGCGTCCTTCGGGCGAGGTGCCGAACGCGATGCAGCGCACCGCCTCTGGATACGCCTGCGAAAAGGCGTCGCACAGCGCGATCACTTCGTCGTAGCGACCGGTCTTGACGAAGCCGGACCGCTCGGACGCGGTGGTGAGGGGGGCGGCGAAGGCGGGCGCGGATAGCGCGATCAACGAGAACAGCAGCGTTTTGGTCACGGCATGCGAAGGGCGGAACGGAGCGCCCAATGATGCACGCTGGCGTCACGCCGCGCACGCCCGCAGCCGGTCCATGCCGAAGCAGCGTATCGATCGGTTACCCTTTTCTCCTCATCATTGGCGGACCCTACGCATGAGCACCACTGCCGCAACGCGCTCGCGCCTGCCTCCCCAGGTCCCGTACATCATCGGCAACGAAGCCTGCGAGCGCTTCAGCTTTTACGGCATGCGCAACATCCTGGTGCCGTTCCTGATCAGTTCGGTGCTGCTCGGCTACCTGCCCGAAGGCGGGGTGCGGGACACCGCGGCCAAGGACGTGTTCCATACGTTCGTCATCGGCGTGTACTTTTTCCCGCTGCTGGGGGGATGGCTGTCGGACCGCTTCTACGGCAAGTACAACACCGTGCTGTGGTTCTCGCTGGTGTATTGCGCCGGCCATGCGTGCCTGGCGCTGTTCGAGGGCCATCGGACAGGGTTCTACACCGGTTTGTTCCTGATCGCTCTGGGGTCGGGCGGCATCAAGCCGCTGGTGGTGTCGTTCGTCGGCGACCAGTTCGACCAAACCAACAAGGACAGGGCCAGGAGCGTTTTCGACGCGTTCTACTGGATCATCAATTTCGGCTCGTTCTTCGCCTCGTTGTTGGCGCCGCTGCTGCTGAGGGAGTTCGGCCCATCGGTCGCGTTCGGTGTGCCGGGCGTGCTGATGTTCATCGCAACGGTGATCTTCTGGCTGGGCCGGCGCCAGTACGTGCGCGTGCCGCCCACGCGGGGGCAGGATCCTGACTCGTTCTTCAACGTAGCGCGCACCGCGCTGGCGACGCATGTTCCGGGCGCCGGTCGCGCCGGCTACTGGACGGCCTGCTTCGGCGCCGCGCTGGCGGCAGCCATTCTTGCCGGCTGGGCCTCGCGTAGCCTGGCCGCCGCCGCGTGGTACCCGGAGTCCTTCGACTTCGTCAAGAGCGCCTGCCTGGCGCTGCTCGCGGCCATCGTGTTCGGCAGCATCGGCATCGCCCTGCAGCTCGAACGGGCGCGCGGGCGCCACGCCGACGAAGCGGTCGATGGGGTGCGCGGCGTGCTGCGCGTGCTGATCGTGTTCGGGCTGGTGACGCCGTTCTGGTCGCTGTTCGACCAGAAGGCCTCCACCTGGATCCTGCAGGGCAACGCCATGCGCGTGCCGCACGACGCGTGGTGGTGGCCCAGCTGGCTGGTCAAGGAAGCGGCGCAAATGCAGGCGCTCAATCCGCTGCTGGTGATGCTGATCATCCCGTTCAACAACATCGTCCTGTACCCGATGCTGCGGCGGATCGGCTTCGGCGTCACCGCGCTGCAGCGCATGGGATGGGGTATCGCGTTTTCCGGCCTGGCGTGGGTGGCCGCCGGTGCGATCCAACTGCACATCGACAGCGGCGCCTCGACGTCGCTGGCGTGGCAGGCGCTGCCGTACGTGCTGCTGACCTTCGGCGAAGTGCTGGTCTCGGCCACCGCGCTGGAGTTCGCCTACAGCCAGGCGCCCTTCGCGATGAAGGGAATCATCATGGCGCTTTGGTACCTGTCGGTGACCTTCGGCAACCTGTGGGTGCTGCTGACCAATGCGGCCGTGCGCAACGAAGCAGTGACGGCGCAGATCGCGTCGACCGGTCTCAGCGAGAACGCGTTCCTCATGTTCTTCTTCGCCGGCTTCGCATTCGCGGCCGCGCTGGCGTTCGCCGCCTACGCGCGTCGCTACCCGATGCAGGACCATTACCGCACCGCCTAAAGGCCTATCGCCGAATGCAATCGCCCATCACCCTGATTCTGATCGCCGTCACCTGCCTGGTGTCGTGGATGGCGTTCAACAACCGTGCGCTGGCGGACCGCCTGGTCCTCTGGCCGCCGGCCATCGACCGTCACCGCCAGTACGACCGCCTGGTCACCTACGGCTTCATCCACGCCGACTTCATGCACCTGCTGTTCAACATGATCACGCTGTTCTTCTTCGGGCCCCTGATCGAACAGCTGATGGCCCAGCTGGTCGGGGTTTGGGTGTTCCCGCTGTTCTACGTCTCGGCGCTGGTGGTGTCGATCCTGCCGACGTACCTGAAAAACCAGCGCAACCCCAGCTACCTGAGCCTGGGCGCCTCGGGAGGCGTGTCGGCGGTGCTGTTCGCGTTCGTACTGGTGGCGCCGTGGAAGCTGATCTTCGTGTTCTTCATCCCTCTGCCCGCGGTGCTGTTCGCGGTCCTCTACGTGGGCTACAGCCTGTGGATGGACCGTCGCGGCGGCGATCGCATCAACCACA
>DATHAV010000383.1:0-1842 GCA_035296505.1 Pseudoxanthomonas sp. | reverse complement strand
AGGTCCATCACGGTGTCGCCGCCCCAGCGGATGGACCACACCAGCTTCTCCACTTCCTCGGCGATCCCGGAACTCACCGCCGAGTTGCCGATATTCGCGTTGATCTTGGTCAGGAAGTTGCGGCCGATGACCATCGGCTCGCTTTCCGGGTGGTTGATGTTGCTGGGCAGGATGGCGCGGCCGCGGGCGATCTCGTCGCGCACGAACTCGGGCGTGATGAACTTCGGGATGCTGGCCCCGAAGGACTCGCCCGCATGCCGCCTGAGCAGCGTGGCGTCGCGCACCGCGTCCAGGCGCTGGTTCTCGCGGATCGCCACGTACTCCATCTCCGGGGTCACGAGGCCGCGCCGCGCGTAGTGCATCTGGGTGACGTTGGCGCCCGCCTTGGCGACGCGCGGCCGCGCGCGCGAAGGGAAACGCACCGCGTCCAGGCGCGGGTCGGTCTCGCGGCCGCGGCCGAACTCGGAGCTGAGCCGCGGCAGGACTTCGGTGTCGCCGCGTTCCTCGATCCACCGCGCGCGCAGCGCCGGCAGACCGGTGCGCAGGTCGATGCGCGCCTGCGGATCGGTGTACGGGCCAGACGGGTCGTAGACGGTGATCGGGGGATTGTCCTCGCCGCCGAACAGGGTCGGGGTCTGCGACTGGACGATCTCGCGCATGGCCACGCGCAGGTCGGAGCGCGAGCCTTCGACGAAGATCTTGCGCGAGCCGGGAATCGGCCGGGTCACCGATTCGGAGAGCTGTTGGGTCCGCTGCAGCAGCGAGGCGCCGGCGGCTGGATTGAGGCTGGCGTTCATGGCGTTCGTCCTGGTGTGGGCGGCCGCGGGTGTCGCGGTCGCGGACGAAGCGGCGGCGCCAGGACGCGCCGATCCCTTAAAGATCGCGAGCGCCTTGCGAAGCTTCCCTACGCCGGTGTCAGCCGGATCAGGTTCGAAGGGTCTGTCTCAATCGCGGCGCACGCCACGATACCCCCGCTTCGGCGCCATTACACCACGGCGCCGGCGGACCCGCAGCCGGCTCGAGAGGTACGGGAACGCCGCTAGACCAGCGAATAGCCGACCCGCAGGCCGCCCCAGTGCTCGCCGCCGACGTACACCGGCACCGACAGGTCGAACATGATCTGGCCGGTATCGCGGCGATACACCTGCAGGCGGTAGGGGTCGGTGTGCGCGCCGACGCTGCGCCCGACCCGGTCGCCGAACTTGCGTTTGGTGCGGTTGCCGGCCAGGTCGCGCGCGGGGTCGCCGGTCAGCGGCTGGCTGAAGCGCAGGTTGTGGGTCGGCACGTAGCCGTCGGGATTGGCGCAGATCGCGAACACGATCCAGTCGTGCAGCGCCAGCAGCGGCTCCTGCAGCGGCGGCAGCAGTTCGTCGCACAGCGCATCGAACGGTGTACGGAACCTCGCGGGTTCCACACCGGAGATCGGCGCGTACTGGCGCGAAAACAGGGCCTCGCGCGTGATCCGCCCGGAGGCCACGGCGTCTTCCATGGCCTGCCCGATGGCGGCGGCGGTGTGCGTGGCCAGCTGCAGCACCCGCGCGTGGCGGCGCTCGGCCATAGGATCCCGCGGCAGCTGGAACAGGCCCACGCAGTCCTGCAGCGTGGTGGCCCCCAGCGCCAGCGCCTCGCCGCGTTCGGACACCCGCGCCGCGTGCTCCAGGTTACTGCGCCCCAAGGCGACCACCTCCTGCACCGAACGGTCGATGGCGGCGATTTCCGCGCCCTGCGCAGACACCCGGTCGACCACCGAGGCCATCGCGCCACTGGCCCGGCCGAGCACCCCGCCGATGCCGGCCAGCACCTGTTCGGTCTGCCGCGCCGACGCCGCGCTGTCGGCCAGTG
>DATHAV010000382.1:0-2048 GCA_035296505.1 Pseudoxanthomonas sp. | reverse complement strand
CGCGCTTGCGGTGCCATCGGCGAGTCGGCCTGCGCTGGCCAGACCAGTCCAGCGTCGGAACTGGGCCGAAGCGAACGCCACTGTGCGCCGCTTGCCTGCACGCGCGGCCGCTACGCCGCTACCCGGCGCTCTCGGCCGCCTCGGCCGCCTCGGCCGCCTCGAGCGTGTTCTGCATCAGCGTCGCCACCGTCATCGGCCCGACGCCGCCCGGCACCGGCGTGATCCAGCTGGCGCGTTTTGCTGCTTCCTCGAAGCCCACGTCGCCCACCAGCCGGCCGTCGTCCAGGCGGTTGATGCCCACGTCGATGACCACCGCGCCGGGCTTGACCCACTGTCCCGGAATCAGCGCCGGACGACCGGCCGCGACGACCAGGATATCGGCGTCGCGTACGCGGTCCTCCAGCACCTGGGCCGGGGTGAACTTGTGGCAGCTGGTCACCGTGCAGCCGGCGATCAGCAGCTCCAGCGCCATCGGCCGGCCGACATGGTTGCTGACGCCGACGACGGTGGCGTTGCGGCCGCGCACCGGCCGGTCGGTGTAGCCCAGCAGGGTGGTGATGCCGCGCGGCGTGCACGGGCGCAGGCCGAACTCGCGCAGGGCCAGGTGGCCGACGTTCTGCGGGTGGAAGCCATCCACGTCCTTGCGCGGGTCGATGCGGTGGATCAGGCGGCTGGCGTCGGCAATGCCCGGTAGCGGCAGCTGCACCAGGATGCCGTGGATCTTCGGATCGGCGTTGAGGCGGTCGATCAGGTCCAGCAGCGCCGATTCGCCCATGCCCGCCGGCAGGTCGTGATCGAACGATTCGATGCCGACCTTGTCGGCCGCGCGCCGCTTGTTGCGCACGTACACGGCCGACGCGGGATCGCCGCCCACCAGCACCACCGCCAGCCCTGGACGCGCCCTGCCCGCCGCCGCCCGCGCCTGGACCTTGGCCTTGAGCTCGTCGAGCAGGTCTTCGGCGATGCGGCGCCCGTCCAGGATGCGTGCGGTGTGCGTGACGGTCATGCGCGGGCGTGTAGAGTCGGCGATCCGCCATTGTCCCCGATTTGCGCCATGACCCACACCCACAGGCTTCGGCCAGCGGCTCTTGAGACGAGTCGCGGCGGCACCCCTTCGGCATGCCGATGATGGGCAGGGTGCTGCTGTCGGTCGCTTTGCTGGCAGCACTGGGATATGCCGGCGTTTGCCTCCTGCTGTACTGGCAGCAGCGATCGATGATCTATTTCCCTTCCTACACCCGGGTCGCGGCGGTCGAAACGAACTTCAGCCTGGAGCGCGGCGATACCGTGCTGCGCGGCTGGCGGCTGGATCCGGGCCAAGCCGACGCGCTGATCTATTTCGGCGGCAACGCCGAACGCATCGAGGAATCCGCCGCCGAACTGTCGGAGCACTTCCCCGGCGTGACGGTGTATCTGCTGGCGTACCGCGGCTACGGCGCCAGCGACGGTACGCCTGGCGAAGCCGAGCTCACGGGCGATGCGGTGGCGCTGTACGACGAAGTGCGCGGGCGCCATCGGCAAGGGCGGATCTCGGTGATCGGCAGAAGCCTGGGCAGCGGCGTCGCCAGCCATCTGGCCGCCCACAGGCCGGTGTCGGCGCTGGTGCTGGTGACGCCGTTCGACAGTCTGGCGCGGGTGGCCCAGGCCCACTACCCGATATTTCCGACGGGACTGCTGCTGCGCGAGCGGTACGAGTCCTTCCGCGCCCTGCCCGCGCACCGCGGCCCTCTGCTGATCGTGCGCGCCTCGGACGACGGCATTGTGCCGCCGGCCAATACGCTCCGCCTGATCGAAGCGCTGCCCACCAGGCCACCGGTGCACGTGGTGGCGGGGGCGGGACACAACGATCTCTCCACGTCGCCGGACTACTGGCCCACGATTGCCCGGTTCGTACGCAATAGCGGCCATCAGTTCAACTAATTGGAGGTTTCAAGCCGATCTGCAGGACGCCTCGCCGACAGATCGCGTTGGTTTTTGTTCAAGCCCTGCCCGGCCCGCGGGCCGGCCGAACGACTCGATTGCCAATCTGCGACAGGTACCGGCGCCGA
>DATHAV010000381.1:0-2935 GCA_035296505.1 Pseudoxanthomonas sp. | reverse complement strand
TCTCGCAGGCGGACTGCAGCGTTCGGCCATCCAGGCTCACCGCGCTGGGTTGCCCGTGTTGCCCTGGCCACTGGCAACACCGAGCGCAGGTCGTTGACCATGGCTTCGAAGCAGCCGGCCTGCAGCCAACGCTGGGTCTGCTGGTAAACCGCCTCCCAGGGCGGGAGATCCTGGGGAATCAAGCGCCAAGGGGCGCCTGCCCGCGCCATCCAGCCAAGCGCATTGAACATCAGGCGCAGATCATACTTGCGTTGCCGCGCCTGTGGAGCCATCAGGGTCAGGTAGGGGCCGCAAAGGCTCACTCTTCGTCGGAAATGTCGCTCGGGTAGAGGCGTTTGTTCTGCATCCGACTACGATAGATCCATTGGCTTAAAATTCATAACACGCTCTAGACGAAACAAATATTGATCGTGATCGCTAGTTCCTCCGTCAAATAACGCTTTTCATCCGCTGAACTGAAGGCATAGGTTGTTAACCCTGAGCCACTGGTAGATACCATCACTCCGTTCTTGTCCGAGTGCTTTACGCTGGGCTCAATATTAATAGTGGTGAGTTGCAGAGTTTGTGCAGGCTCAAGCTCCGTCGAAACTTTCAGCGGTTACTCTAGTGCCATGCTCTCTGCTCATCTTGGCTAGGTAAGATCGTGGCACGAAGCCAATGCCGCGAGTAATGCCTCTTGCGGATCTACCCCGCCATGAAGCCGAGCCTCATCAAGCCGCCACTGCATGGCCGATAACCAGATGGTGGGCGGTAGCTCAATCCTCGCCGATGTCCTCGTTCCACACCTCCGGATTGGCGGCGATGTAGTCGCGCAGCAGGCCGATGCATTCCTCGCTGCGCAGGTCGACTACCTCCACGCCGCTGTCGCGCAGCCACTCGATGCCGCCCTGGAAGTTGACCGATTCGCCCACCACCACGGTGCCGATGTTGAACTGGCGCACCAGGCCGCTGCAGTACCAGCACGGCGCCAGGGTGGTGACCATGATCGTGCCGCGGTAGCGCCGCTGGCGTCCGGCCTTGCGGAACGCATCGGTCTCGCCGTGCACCGAAGGGTCGTTTTCCTGCACCCGGCGGTTGTGGCCGCAGCCCAGCAGCCGTCCGTCGCCATGGAACAGCGCTGCGCCGATCGGTATGCCGCCTTCGGCCAGCCCCTGGCGGGCCTCGGCGATGGCGGTCGCCAGCATGGCGGCGTAGTCGGGCTGGGCAAGCATGGCGGTTCTACCTTCCAAAGAGAGCGGCGACGCCGCGCCCACAGTGTGGGTTGCCCCCGCCGTCCCGTCGAGAGAGCGGCCATGCCACGCGATCGCACCGGTGCCTTGGCGTGAACCGGCCGCGGCGGCCGACAGTGCGATAATCGCCGGCATGAGCCAGTCCCCTTACGAATCCGGCACCACCCACTTCGGCTTTCGCGACGTGGCCGCGGGCGACAAGCAGAAGCTGGTGGGCGAGGTGTTCTCCTCGGTCGCGGGCAACTACGATCTGATGAACGACCTGATGAGCCTGGGCATCCACCGCGTGTGGAAACGCTATTTCGTCGCGACCTCGCAGGTCAAGCGCGGCGACCGCGTGCTCGACCTGGCCGGCGGCACCGGCGACATCGCCGCGCTGCTCAAGGACCGCGTCGGCAATACCGGCGCCGACTCCGACGGCGGCGTGGTGCTGGGCGACATCAACGCCGGCATGCTCGGCGTCGGCCGCGACCGCATGACCGACCGCGGACTGGTGGCGGGGCTGGAGTACGTGCAGTGCAACGCCGAGGCGCTGCCGTTTCCCGACCGCAGCTTCGACCTGGTGACGATCGCCTTCGGCCTGCGCAACGTCACCGACAAGGACGCCGCGCTGCGCGAGATGCTGCGCGTGCTCAAGGTGGGCGGCCAGGCGCGCGTGCTGGAATTCTCCGAGGTGAAGCCGGAATGGTTCAGGCCGCTGTACGACTTCCATTCGTTCAAGGTGCTGCCGCGCCTGGGCGCGCTGTTCGCCAAGGATTCGGCGAGTTACCGGTACCTGGCCGAAAGCATCCGCAGGCATCCGCCCCAGGACGCGCTGAAGGCGATGATGCAGGCGGCCGGCTTCGAGCGCTGCGGCTACAAGAACCTGTCGGCGGGCATCGTCGCCGTCCATACCGGCTACCGGGTCTGATCGGCCTGCGAATCCAAAACCCCGGCTGATTTCGCATCGGGCCGGGTAACGCACCGGCCGTCGCTTGGTCCGGGTTTCCAGCTGATCAAGACGCCACCGCGGCCTCGGCCCCGCCGCGCTGCAACGGGTCCGGGAATGCCTGGCCAGTGGCGGTGAACGCCAGCGAGGCCGAATTCAGGCAGTGGCGCTCGCCGGTCGGTGGCGGACCGTCGGGAAACACGTGGCCGAGGTGGCTGCCGCAGCGGGCGCACAGCAGTTCGGCGCGGATCATGCCGTGGCTGGTGTCGCGCACGGTGCGCACGTGGTTGACGTCGAAGGCCTGGAAGAAGCTCGGCCAACCGGTGCCCGAGTCGAACTTGGCGCTGGAGCGGAACAGCGGCAGTCCGCACAGGCGGCAGGTGTAGACGCCGTCCAGCGTGTTGTCCAGAAACACCCCGCAGAACGGCGCCTCGGTCCCGTGTTCCAGCAGCACGCGCCGCTCCTCGGGACCGAGGCCGGCGATCAGCCGCTGGCGCTGGTCGGAGGTCGGAGGTGACAGATCGAAGTGGCTCATGCGCGGTTCCTGCCCTGTGGTGCGCCCAGTGTGCGCGCCCGGGATTCATCTGGCGCGAAAATGGCCACGTACTTGAGCTCCCGGATAAGGTCCGCCCAACAAGCGCGGACAAAATGCCTGCGAACGGATCTGCCGATGTTTGCAGGCGTATCGGTTCGGGCGACGCGGCAGAAGCGGCTCGAATGGCCTCGCATGCGGTCCAGCCCCTCACCATCGACTAACGCCCCTGGCGATAAACCAGCC
>DATHAV010000380.1:0-1756 GCA_035296505.1 Pseudoxanthomonas sp. | reverse complement strand
GACGCGTTTCTGCAGCAGCCGGCGGTCGGTTTCGAGCTGGGTTTCGCCCGGGCCGCGCAGACCGATGGAACCGCCGCGCTGGCGCTCGAGGTGGGTCCAGCCGCGCACCAGGCGCGTGGCCATGTGCTGCAGCTGCGCCAGTTCGACCTGCAGCTTGCCCTCGAAGCTGCGCGCGCGCTGGGCGAAGATGTCCAGGATCAGCGCGGTTCGGTCCAGCACCCGCCGTTCCAGGAACTTCTCCAGGTTGCGCTCCTGTCCCGGCGTAAGCGCGTGATTGACCAGCACCAGATCGGCGCCAGTGGCTTCGGCCGCGGCCTTGACCTCGTCCAGCTTGCCGCTACCGATGCAGGTCGACGGGTTGGGCCGCCCTATTCGCGTGGTGACGATGGCCGCGATACTGGCGCCGGCCGAACGCGCCAGATCGGCGAATTCCTCCTGCGCGCCGTCATCGAAGGCGGCGCCGGCCGCGCCCTGGCGAGTGGGCTGAATTAAAAGAGCGTGCTCGCCCTTGCGTGAACGTTCGAACATGGACCCATGATGGGGGCAGGCGAGCGATTTCCAAAGCCTTGCCTTCACGACGTGAGCGCCGCGCACGCATCCGGTGAGACAGGAGTTCAGCGTCGTGCTCAAGCCAACGATATGGGCCTAAAGTCGGCCAGCGCCGTGGCGGCTCATATGGCGGTGGCAGGAGTTCGCCGGCTAAAAAGCGGTTAAAGCCACTCTGTCGCGCCGCTGATGCATGGCGAGCCTACGCTGCACGGTCGTCGGCGAGAACTATTCGGCGTCTTCGCCCGCCGGATCGTCCCCGTCGCCATCGCCACCCTGCAGATGGCCGCCCCCGGGACCCACGCGCACGTTCCGCGCCGGCACCACGGTGGAAATGGCGTGCTTGTAGACCATCTGGCTGACGGTGTTGCGCAGCAGGACCACGAATTGGTCGAACGATTCGATGGTGCCCTGCAGCTTGATGCCGTTGACCAGGTATACCGACACAGGCACGCGCTCGCGCCGCAGCGCATTGAGGAAAGGATCCTGCAAGGATTGTCCCTTGGACATACGTACTCCGCTCATTGTAATGAGTTGTTGTTGTTATAGGTCCCGGACCTGCGTCAAGTCCCCTGCCGCGGTCCGGAAATGCCGATACTACACAAACAAAGCCCCCGGGCCAGCTACGCAGTGCGCATATTGCCCGGCAGGAACAGCTCCAGCGCCTTATCGAGCCTCGTGCGGTGGATGGATGGATCGAACCAGCGCACGTCCATCCGGCCCCGGAGCCAGGTGAGCTGGCGCTTGGCCAGCTGCCGGGTGGCGTGGATGGCGCGCTGGCGGAACTCGTTCCGATCGACCCGTCCCTCCAGGAATTCCCACGCCTGGCGGTAGCCGACGGCACGGATCGCGGGCAGGTCCAGCGGCGTCGCCACCGCCTGCAGCGCAGGCATCGCCCGCAGCCTGCGCACCTCGTCCAGCAGCCCTTGTTCCAGCATCGCATCGAAACGCCGTTCGATGCGCGCGTGCAGCACCGCGCGATCGAGCGGCGCCAGCGCCAGCTTGAGCACGCGGAACGGCAGGCGATCGCGCGCCGTCTGGCGCTGCCAGTCGCTGATCGGACGGCCGCTGAGGCGGAACACCTCCAATGCCCGCTGGATTCGCTGCGGATCGGTGGGCTTGATCCTGGCCGCGGCCTGCGGGTCGATCGATGCGAGCTCCGCGTGCATGGCCGCCAGACCACGCCGCGCCATTTCGGCGCCGAGCTCCG
>DATHAV010000379.1:0-5171 GCA_035296505.1 Pseudoxanthomonas sp. | reverse complement strand
GGAGGTATAGGGGATGACCGCGAGGTCCTGCGGGCCGGCGGTCGAGACCTCCGGCGCATGGCCCGCCGCGAGCGCATCCCGCCAAGCGACGACCCCGGCGATAGCGGCCCGGGGCGCATCGACGCCTTCGGGGATCGGCAGATCCGTGGCCGCGCGCAGGTAGTCGCCGTAGCAGGCGCTGATCGCGTGGTCCAGTTCGCTGCCCAGCAGCGGGACGATATGCGGCGCCAGCTCCTGGCCGAACAGCGCCACGCGGCTGCCGCTGTCGGCGACGATATGGCGCACTTCCTCCAGCAGGTTCATCGAGTTCACCGGCACCACCGGCGCGCCCAAGGGCTGCATGCACACCCACTCCAGCGTCATGCACACGGCCGTGGGCGGGGCCGAGTTCTGCCGCCTGGCCAAGGACCAGGTGGCACTGGTGTCGCTGCCGCTGTTCCATGTGACCGGCATGCAGATGGGCATGAACGCGCTGGTGTTCCGCGGCGGCACCATGGTGGTGACCACGCGCTGGGACCGGCGCTGCGCGGCGATGCTGATCGAGCGCCACCGGGTGACCTGCTGGACCGCGATCCCGACCATGCTCATCGACTTCCTCGCCCAGCCGGGCATCGACGACTTCGACCTGGGCTCGATGCAGATGCTCAACGGCGGCGGCGCGGCGATGCCCAAGGCCGTGGCGGACAAGATCGAGCGGGTCTGGGGCATTCCCTACGTCGAAGGCTACGGCCTGTCCGAGACCATGGCGCCGACGCATACCAACCCGACGCACCGGCCCAAGGCGCAGTGCCTCGGGATCCCGCTGCAGGACACCACGGCGATCGTGGTCGACCCGGACACCCTGCGCCCGCTGCCGCCCAACGAGGTGGGCGAGGTGCTGGTCCACGGACCGCAGGTGTTCCAGGGCTACTGGGGGCGCCCCGAGACCACCGAGGCCGCGTTCGTCGAAGTCCAGGGCCTGCGCATGTTCCGCACCGGCGATCTGGCCTATGTCGACGACGAGGGCTATTTTTTCATGGTCGATCGGCTCAAGCGGATGATCAACGCATCCGGATTCAAGGTGTGGCCGGCCGAAGTGGAAATGCTGCTGTACGCGCACCCGGCGATCCAGGAGGCCTGCGTGATCGGCTTCCGCGACGCGCACCGCGGCGAAAGCGTCAAGGCCGTGGTGGTGCTGCGCGCGGGCCAAAGCCTGACCGAGGCCGAGCTCATCGCCTGGTCTCGCGGACATATGGCGGCCTACAAGGTCCCGCAGCGGCTGGAGATCGTCGAACGTCTGCCCAAGAGCGCCACCGGCAAGGTGCAGTGGCGCGCGCTGCAGGAACAGGAATTCGCCGCCGCGTCCTGAGCCACCGAGTTCCGTTCGTTGGCCGAAATCCCCACCCGCCGCAGTACCCGCGTTTCCGACTGGAGCAAGGCACGATGAGCAACCCGCACAGGCGCGATGGCTGGCACTGGGGTCCCTTCACCTTCCGGCTGCCGTTCTACCACACGCGCCTGCTGTGGCCGGAGTTCCTGCAGGGCCTGCTGGTGTCCACCGCGACCGGGCTGGCGCTGGTGCCGATCCTGGTCGGTTACTTCGGCCTCGGCTTCGAGGAAGCCGTGACCGCGACCATGCTGTACAGCGCGCTGCTGGTGGCCTCGCTGTACGCGTTCGGCGAGCCCTACGCGCCGGGATGGAACACCGCCGCGCTGCCGCTGGTGATGGCGTTCGTGTTCGCTTCTTATCCGGATCCGGCGCAGCGCTTCCAGGCGATGACCGCGCTGTCGATCAACTTCGCCGTGCTGGTGTTCGTGCTCGGCATCACCGGGCTCGGGAAGAAGCTGGTGACCTGGCTGCCGGCCACGCTCAAGGCCGGGATCATCCTGGGCGCGGCGATCGCCTCGTTCAAGCGGGTGTTCATCGACGACGCCGAGCGCTTCCTGCTGCTGCAGCCCATTTCCACCACCGTCGCTTGCGCGATCTGCCTGGTGTTCCTGTTCTCGATCCCGCTGCAGAAGTACAAGAGCCGCAGCCGCGGCCTGATGCTGCTGGTGAGCCTGGGGCTGCTGCCGGGCTTCGTGGCGGCGGGACTCATCGGCCCGCTGGTCGGCGAGGTGAGTTACGAGGTGCAGTGGGGCTGGCTAGTGCCGCCGGTCGCCGACACGGTGCTCAAGATGTCGCCCTTCAGCATCGGGTGGCCGACCGCTGAAATGTACTGGAGCTGCATTCCGCTGGTGCTGGTGACCTACATCATCCAGTTCGGCGACTGGGTGACCGGCAACGAGGTGCTGCGCGACGGCATGGCCGCGCGCAGGGACGAGACGGTGGAGATCGACCCCACCCGCTCGCACCTGGCGCTGGCCATCCGCAACTTCATCTCGGCGCTGGTGGCGCCGTTCTTCCCCACCCAGGGCAGCCTGTGGACCGGCGTACATGTGCTGGTGGTGCAGCGCTGGAAGCAGGGCGCGGCGCAGGTGCCCAACCTGCACAGCGGGCTGCTGTCCTACTACCTGATGGGCCTGCCCATCATCTACTTTCTCCTGCCGCTGCTGACCGGGCTCAAGCCTCTGCTGGGCATTGCGCTGTCGCTGACCCTGGTGCTGTCCGGGTTCGCCTGCGCCTACATCGCCATGGCCATCCCCCGCACCCCCACCGCGCGCGGCACGGCGCTTCTGATCGGTACCGCGCTGGCGGTGTTCGAACCGTGGCTGGGCCTTGTGATCGGCATCGCCGCTACCTTGGTCCTGACCGGCTGGGAGCGGGACGCGGAGGCGCCGACGGTGGGCCAGGAGGCCACTCCGCCGACCGGCTTCGATACCTGAGCAGTGCAGCGAGTGCGATCGGCTTCGGTGCACCGATCGGTTCCGGCATTGCCCGAACAGGATGCGCCGCTCCGTTTGGGTCAATCGTTGAAACGCTTCGTCGGATCAGCGCACGACTGGGCGCATTGCCGTCGTCCAGTTCACCAGACCGGTGTTTAATTCCACCCTTAGTTTTCTCGCTGTCCGACGCTTACAAAACTCAAGGAACCATTATGAATTTTTCACGTTCTTTAACTGCGGCCTTTGTCCTGGCTTCCGGCCTTTTCGCCGCCTGTGCCCTGACCGTCGCTCCGGCCGCCGCGCAGCAAAATGCCAAGCGGGCATCCACGCCCGCCGCGGCCGCACTGCCGGAAGTGCACGTCCACCGGGACGCCAACTGCAGCTGCTGCATCCTGTGGGTGAACCACCTTCGCGAAGCCGGCTTCAAGGTAAAAGTCACCGACGAAGCGGATATGGGAGCGATCAAGAGGCGTGTAGGCATTCCCGAGGGGAAGAGCTCCTGCCACACCGCTGAAGTAGGTGGATACTTCGTCGAAGGCCACGTACCCGCTCAAGACATCAAGCGCCTCCTAGCGCAGCGTCCCGCTGCCAAGGGCCTGGTGCTGCCGGGCATGCCGCTGGGTTCGCCAGGCATGGAGGTGCCGGATGGAACCGTACAGCCTTACACGGTGGAATTGGTCGGCAATGACGGCAGCACTCGGGAATGGTCGCGACACGCCGCCCCCGCCAAGCGGTAGCGCCAACAGCGCGTGCCCGGGCGTCGTCCCTTGGATCGAGCCCGGCATGGGCCTGGAAGCCTTGGAAAGGGCTGAAGGTGAACATTGCAGGCCGCGTACATATGCATACATGCACAAAGACCTCATGCAAAACCGTTGCGCTTGGCAGCAAGACGACCGATACATGACGTAGCGAGCAAATACCGCCAGGGCAGGCAATCCACCGGGCCAAGTAGCCTGGGCTTACCGCCAGATCTCCGAGCGGCTGAGCAAGGTTCTCCTCTCGTTGATCCGCGCCGGGACACTGCGACATATACCGTCTACCATGCATCGCGCATCCGGCGCCGGCGCCCGCATCTCGCCCCGCATGGCCGAATCGGCGCATCCGTTCCGGAGTCAGCTCATGAAAATTCCTCGTGCGGGCAATCCTGCGTCCGTTCCTGCACTGGCCTCGCGCCGCCGCTTCGTGCAAGGGTTAGCGGCCGGTGGCGCCGTGGCCGGGCTCGGCCTGTGGCCTTCGCGGTCCTGGGCGCTGAAGTCGCCCGGCCAGACCGAAGTGCTGGCCGGCACCCAATTCGACCTGCGCATCGGCGAAACGCAGGTCGACTTCACCGGCCGCGTGCGCCCGGCGGTGACCGTCAACGGCAGCCTGCCGGCGCCGGTGCTGCGCTGGCGCGAAGGCACCACCGTCACCCTGGACGTGACCAACGCGCTGCCGCGCGATTCGATCCACGGCCACCAGGCCTCGATCCACTGGCACGGCATCCTGCTGCCGGCCGACATGGACGGCGTGCCCGGACTGAGCTTCGGCGGCATCCACCGCGGCGAAACCTTCCGTTACCGCTTCGACGTGCGCCAGGGCGGCAGCTACTGGTACCACAGCCATTCCGGTTTCCAGGAGCAGGCGGGGCTGTATGGGGCGCTGATCGTCGATCCGCTGGAGCCCGAGCCCTTCGTCTACGACCGCGACTACGTGGTGCTGCTGAGCGATTGGACCGACCTCGACCCTGCGGCGCTGTTCGCGCGCCTGAAGAAGATGTCCGACCACGACAACTTCGCCAAGCTCACCGCCGCCGATTTCCTGCGCGACGTCCGCCGGCACGGACTGAAAGAGACCTTGGCCGATCGCCGCATGTGGGGCCGAATGCGGATGACGCCGACCGACCTGTCCGACGTCAACGCCCACACCTACACCTACCTGATGAACGGGACCACATCGCCGGGCAACTGGACCGGGCTGTTCCGCAGCGGCGAGAAGGTCCGCCTGCGCTTCATCAACGGCTCGGCGATGACCTATTTCGACGTGCGCATCCCAGGGCTGAAGATGACCGTGGTCGCCGCCGACGGCCAGTACGTGCATCCGGTGAGCGTCGACGAGTTCCGCATCGCGGTAGCGGAAACCTTTGATGTCGTCGTCGAGCCGAGCGGCCAGGACGCCTACACCATCTTCGCCCAGGACATCGGCCGCACCGGCCACGTCAGCGGCACGCTGGCGGTGCGCCAAGGCCTGCGTGCGCCGGTTCCGGCGGTCGACCCGCGCCCGGTGCTGACCATGGCCGACATGGGCCACGACCATGCCGGCATGGACCATGGCGCTATGGGACACGTGACTGGCCACGACGCCACGGCCGCCGGCGGCGGTGCGGTGGC
>DATHAV010000378.1:0-2633 GCA_035296505.1 Pseudoxanthomonas sp. | reverse complement strand
CATCGCAGGCAGGCGCTGCGGTTCGAAGGCAGGGACCGCGCGCACGCCCCGCACAGATCGCGCCCGCCCGCGCCCGGCTCGCGGCACAGCAGGCAGCGCGCGGCCAGCAGCGCGCGGCCGAACCGGCCCAGCCAATGGTCGACTTTGAAGCCATCCATGCGGTTGACAGTCCAGCCTCCGGTTTCCAGACTGGCCGACTTTACCCCCCGCGAGGCGTGCGATGTCCGTTCCCAGCTCCGACGCCGCTATCCACTCGCCCCTGCGCCACGACTGGACGCGCGAGGAACTGCTGGCGCTGATGGACCTGCCGCTGCCGGAGCTGCTGTTCCGGGCCGCCTCGGCGCATCGCCGGCACTTCGACCCGGCCGAGGTGCAGGTGTCGACCCTGCTCTCGATCAAGACCGGCGGCTGCCCCGAGGACTGCGCCTACTGCCCCCAGGCCCAGCGCTACCAGACCGGAGTCGACGCGCAGAAGCTGATGGACGTCGAGGCGGTGCTGGAGAAGGCGCGGCAGGCCAAGGCGGCCGGCGCCTCGCGCTTCTGCATGGGCGCGGCCTGGCGCTCGCCCAAGGACCGCGACCTCCCCAAGGTCGCGGCCATGATCCGCGAGGTCAAGGCGCTGGGGCTGGAAACCTGCGCCACCCTGGGCATGCTCAGCGAACCGCAGGTCGAGGCGCTCAAGGCCGCGGGCCTGGACTACTACAACCACAACCTGGACACCGCGCCGGAGTTCTACGGCGAAATCGTGCGGACCCGGGAATACCAGGACCGCCTCGACACCCTGGCCCACGTGCGCGACGCCGGCATGAAGACCTGCTGCGGCGGCATCGTCGGCATGGGCGAGACCCGCGAGCAGCGCGCCGGGCTGCTGCAGGCGCTGGCCAACCTGCCGGCGCATCCGGACTCGGTGCCGATCAACCGCCTGGTCCAGGTGCCGGGCACCCCCCTGCACGGCACCGTCGATCTGGATCCTTTCGAATTCGTGCGCACCATCGCCGTCGCGCGCATGGCCATGCCCCAGTCGATGGTCCGGCTGTCGGCCGGCCGCGAGGCCATGAGCGATGAGCTGCAGGCGCTGTGCTTCGCCGCCGGGGCCAATTCGATCTTCTACGGAGAAAAATTGCTGACCACCGGCAATCCGGACGCCGAACGCGACCGCGCGCTGTTCGCCCGCCTCGGGCTGCGGCCGATGCAGGCGCAGGCCGGCGCGGTCCAGGCCGATCTTCCGGAGCAGCCGGGAGTCTGCGGCCGCGCCGCCTGACGATCCGGCTGCCGTCCGACTGACGATTCTTCGCAACGACGCGCCACGCCTGATGACCCGCCCCGACCTGCACCAACGCCTCCGCGCCCAGCGCACGCTGCGCATCGCCCAGGAACGCGTGCGTGTGCGCCGCACCATCACCCGCCGCGACGGCGCGCGGGTGGAGGTCAACGGCCGCATGCTCACCGAGTTCTGCGGGAACGACTACCTGGGCCTGTCGCAGCAGTTCGAAGTGGTGAGCGCGCTGCAGGACGGCGCCTCGCGCCATGGCGCCGGCGCCGGCGGCTCGCATCTGGTCAGCGGCCATCACGCCGTGCACGATGCGCTGGAGCGCGAGATGGCCGATTGGCTGGGCTATCCGCGCGGGCTGCTGTTCGGCAGCGGCTTCATGGCCAACGTGGCGGTGCAACAGGCGCTTCTGGAAGACGGGGACGTCTGCGTGCAGGACCGGCTCAACCACGCCAGCTTGCTGGACGCCTCGCACATGGCCGGCTGCCGGCTGCGCCGCTATCCGCACGCCGATGCCGAAGGCGCCCTGCGCCAGCTCAAGCACGCGCCGCAGGGCGCGGCGATGCTGGCCACCGACGGCGTCTTCAGCATGGACGGCGATATCGCCCCGCTGCGCGCGCTGTCCTTCGCCGCCCGCCTGCAGCAGGCGCTGCTGTACGTGGACGATGCGCACGGCGTCGGCGTGCGCGGCCGCGACGGCCGCGGCAGCGTCGCCGAGGCCGGACTGGGCGTGGCCGAAGCGCCGCTGCAGCTGGCGACCCTGGGCAAGGCGCTGGGCGGCTATGGCGCGGTGCTGGTCGGCAGCGACGAGCTGATCCAGCACCTGTCCGAAACCGCGCGTCCCTACGTCTACACCACCGCGCTGCCGCCCGCCCTGGCCGCCGCCGCCCTGGCCGCGGTCAAGCATGCGCGCCGCGACCACTGGCGCCGCGAGAAGCTGCAGGGCCTGATCGAGCGCTTCCGCGCCGCCGCGCGCCGCCACGGCCTGCCGCTGGCCGAATCCGGCACGCCGATCCAGCCGATCCTGTGCGGCGGCGACGCGACCGCGCTGGCGCTGTCGGCGGCGCTGGAAAACGCCGGCTTCCTGGTCGCCGCGATCCGGCCGCCTAGCGTGCCCGAAGGCAAGTCGCGGTTGCGGGTCACCCTGTCGGCGCAGCACGCCCCGCAGGAGGTCGACCTGCTGGTGGAGGCGCTGGCGCGCTCCTGGGATGCGGTCCGGCGCGTCGGCGGGGCCGCCTGAACCTTGTCCGGCATGCACATCGAAATCGCGGGCAACGGTCCGCCGCTGGTGCTGATCCACGGCTGGGGCCTGCACGGCGGGGTGTTTGAACCGCTGGTGCGGCGGCTGTCCGGGCGCTACCGG
>DATHAV010000377.1:0-5861 GCA_035296505.1 Pseudoxanthomonas sp. | reverse complement strand
CGGCGTTTCGCACCAGAAGTCCGACCTGCACGGCGCCGACCCGGCGCCAGGCCGCGGCATTGGCCGCGTCATCGGCCGCATTGCTTATCGCGCTGGCCGTGTCCATGGTGGCGATGAATCCCTGAGATGGGCCCGCCACATCGCGACCGAAGAGAAGCTGCATCGACTCTATACCCTCGACCATCTCTTCGTTGACCACAGCAAGGCTTGCCGAACCCGGCGCCACGGTCCAGCGCGCCCGGTAGAGGGCTGGCTCGCCTCCCGCACCAATACCTATGTAATACGCAACGCTTTCGGCCCGGAACAGGGACACGCTGCCGGCCTTGTATGCAACCGATCCGTCCTGATTGGACACGTACCCGAGCGAGGAGGCGTTCAGGCCGCCCTGCATTACCGAGAGGGTCGTTGGGGTGGGAGCTGCGCTTGCCTGGAACACGCTGGCGCCGCGGCAATCGGCGACGGCGAAAAGCCCGCTGCCGCCCGTGGCCAGAGCGCCGTCGGCAGCCGCATAGGTGATGGTGCCCGCCGCCGCGTCGAAGCCGGTGATGGGCGCTTCTTCGGCAGAAAGATAGCGCAGGACCAGAATATCGCTGCCCGCGAGGGGCTTGAGGGCCGCAAGCGCCGGCGGGAGCGCGGGAGACCAGTCGGCCGCGGCCCCGGCTGCCAGCCCGGAAATGTTCAGCGTCCCTTTCGGTGCGGTGCCCGCCGCTTCGAATCCCTGGATCGAGACGTCGAACCTCAGCGGAAACGGGAGCACAGCCACCGCATTGGCGTTGCGCTGGGCCTCGGTCAGAAACAGCGAGCGGATGTTTCCGCCGGTGATGCGTGACCCGCTGGTGGACAGAAGCGATTGATCGTTGACGCAGCCGCTATGGCCGGCCATGCGCAGGTCCCGGCTCAGGAAGTCGATCGCGAAGCGCGAGCTTTCCTGGTTGCGGGCGATCCCCTGTGACAGCTGGTAAGCCGCTCGCGAAGCCGAGAATATCTGCACCAGCCCGAGCAGCAGAATGATCCCGATCAGCAGCGCGATCATGAGCTCGATCAGGGTGACGCCGCGCATTCCCCGGCGGCCGACAGGCTGATTGATCTTGTTCACAGACGGGTCTCCACCTTCACTGTGCTAACGCCAACCTTTGCCGATTCACTCCAGTTGTCGTCGCCCCAGAATATTTCCACCGTCAAAGCGCCTTCTGCCTTGAGAACCACATTGGCGGTCCCGTCGGGAAGCGCGGCACTCACTTCGCATTTCCAGCGCGCTATGTTGGCCGCCGGGGTGGCACTTACTGGACGAGCGCACCCGGAAGCAGGAACGACCACATCATCGAAGCTCGCGGGCTTTATGAGGTTGTAGTAAGACCCCAGCGAGCGCTGGGAGCGCATCATGTCCACCAGCTCGTAGGCGAGGTTGGTGGCGACGGTGCGCTGCTCGGCGCTCTTGGTGAAGCGGACATTCATGGTCTGCAGGAACGCGAATCCCAGCAGGCCGAAGGCCAGCACCAGGATGGCGATCAGCACCTCGATCATGGTGAAACCGGAGGCGCGCCGCGGCGAACGCAATGGAGGGTTGAGCCTCATGGGCAGGCCACCTTCGCCATGCGGACCTGACCGGTCGCCCCTATGTTGATGCACCTCACGGGGTCGGCTGCCCCTTTGGGGGCTATGTTGATCGCCGGTTGAGACGAACCCTTGATTCGCCCCCGTCCGTCGAACGCAATCGTGGTCGCGGCCGCGCTCCCGCCAAGCTGAAGCTGAGGCTTGCCCGCCGAATATCGGGTGACGGTCTCGCCCTCGTCCAACACGCCATTGCCGTTGGCATCGGTCCATACGATCCAGCCATCGTTCCAGTTCCCGCCGCAGGCCGTGCCGTTGGCGCTGGTGCAGACCCCGCCGCCCCTGGTGCTGCGGATTCCCTCGCTGCGCGCCAGGGACAGCGAGGCCAAGAGCTCGTTGGAGGCGGTCGCGACCCGGTTGGAGCGCAGCGTGCTCTGGAAGCTGGGCAGGGCCAGCGTCACGAGGATCGCCAAGATCGCGATGATGACCATCAGCTCCAGCAGCGTGAATCCGGTGATTTCTTGCCTGGACATGCGGTCCGCTCCCCAGCGTTGTGCGCCCACGTTAGCCGACCCGGCCAATGGCGCAAGCCGTGGAGGGATGGACGGTCAGGATCGCCGGACAGGCGTAATCTGAGAATGGCCGGTGCACCTGAGCACACGCGGGTCAGGCCATGGCCTCGATCAGGCCATGACCTCGTAGCACGGCCGGTAGTTGCCGGCGATCTTCATCCTGCGCTGCTCGACGAAGGCGCGCAGGAGGCTGTCCAGGGCCTGCATCATGTCCGCATCGCCGTGGATCCTGAAGGGCCCGAATTCCTCGATCCGGCGCATGCCCTCCTCCTTCACGTTGCCCGCCACGATGCCCGAGAAGGCGCGGCGCAGGTCCGCCGCCAGGGCCGGCGCGGGCCGACCGTGGTGCAGGTCCAGCGCGGCCATCGCTTCGTGGGTCGGCACGAACGGGCGCTGGTACTCGAGCGGCACGTCGATCGACCAGTTGAAGAAGAACGAATCCTTGTGGGCGATGCGGTACTCGCGCACGCGGCGGATGCCGGCGCCCATTTTTTGCGCAACGCTCGTCGGGTCGCCGATCACGATCTCGTAGCGCTCGGCCGCGGCGTCGCCCAGGGTCAGCCGGATGAAGCGGTCGATCTGCTCGAAATACGGGGCGGCGATGGTCGGGCCGGTCAGGATCAGCGGGAACGGCAGCCCGGCGTTCTCCTCGCGCAGCAGGATACCGAGCAGATACAGGATCTCCTCGGCCGTGCCGACGCCGCCAGGGAACACGATGATCCCGTGGCCGATGCGCACGAAGCCTTCCAGCCGCTTTTCGATGTCCGGCATGATCACCAGATGGTTGACGATCGGGTTGGGCGACTCGGCGGCGATGATGCCCGGCTCGGTCAGGCCGACATAGCGCGAGGTGCGGCGGCGCTGTTTGGCGTGGGCGATGGTCGCGCCTTTCATCGGGCCTTTCATGGCGCCCGGGCCGCAGCCGGTGCAGATGTCCAGGCCGCGCAGGCCCAGCTCGTACCCGACCTGCTTGGTGTACAGGTATTCGTCGCGCGATATCGAGTGGCCGCCCCAGCACACCACCAGGTTAGGGTCGGCGGGCCTGAGAATGCGCGCGTTGCGCAGCAGCCCGAAGACCGCATTGGTGATCCCGGCGGAGGACTCCAGTTCGGCCGCGTGCTCCGGTCCGAGTTCGATGGCGGTATGGGCGAGATCGCGAACGACCGCGAACAGGAGCTCGGCGATACCGCGGATGATCACCCCGTCGACGAACGCCATCGCCGGCGCGTTGATCAAGTCGATGCGGACGCCGCGGTCCTGCTGCAGGACCTGGATGTCGAAATCCGGATACATCTCCTGGGCCGCGCGCGGGTCGTCCGACGCGCTGCCGCTGGTGAGCACGGCCAGCGCGCAACGTCGCAGCAACTCGTGCATGCCGCCGCCGGATGCATCGCGCAACCGTGCCACTTCAACACGGGAAAGAACGTCCAGCCCGCCGCGCGGATAGATCATCGCGTTCTGCACGGGCAGCGCGCGCGCCGCCGTTTCGCCAGTCGTGTCCGTCATCGCTTCTCACCTTAAAGGGGCGCCGACTTTAGCGCACCGCACGCTGAAAACAAAAACGGCCGGGTTGCCCCGGCCGTCTACTCGTCTGGTCTCTTTGCCGAGGAATCAGAAATCGATACGCAGGCCTATCTGGGCCGACCAGCGCGATTCGAGGTTGCGGTACGGCAGCGAAGGATTGGTGACCGCACCATTGGCTTCGTTGACGAACCTGCTCACATCCATGATGTACTGGCCGTTGACGACGCCAGCATAGTCGGCGACCGAAATCGTGTAGGGGAACCCGGCCTCCTGCACCTGTCCCCAATCCTTGTTTAGCAGGTTTCCGAAGTTCTCGATATCCAGGAACAGCTGCGCCTTCGCATCACCGAACCCGAGCGGGACATCCTGGGTGAAGCGCACATCGATGATGTTGCGCCAACTGCTGGTTCCCTGGTTGCGCGTGGTCGGCCCACCGCGGCGGGAGACCAAGGCCGGATCGGACTGGATGTAGTTCCAGAACGCCTGCTGGTCGGCCGCACTGGAGTTGTTGGTGAAAGCGACATCGCCAGGGCCGGCGGGCACGTAGAACACGTCGTTGCCGAAGGAACCGTCGCCGTTGGCGTCGTTGCCGAAGACGTAGCTGAAGGGCCGGCCGTAGCGCCCCTCATAGAACATCGATGCCCGGAACGGCGCCTTGCCGCCGAAGAAATCCCAGCGCTTGCTGAGTGCGAGGGTCAGACGGTCGGAGATTTCGTAGTTGGAGCGGTTGGACTCTTCCTCGTTCTGGTTGAACACCGGGCGCAGCTGCCAGTTCGAAAGCGCGACCGAGGAGGTGCCCGGGCTGACTTCGGAGGAGCGGCCGAGGGTATAGGCGAACTTGGCGTACCAGCCGTCGCTCCAGGGCTTCTCGAGCGAGAGCGTCAGGTTCTCCGAGTGCCCCTTGTCGGTATTGCGCAGCACGATCGCGTCGGTATAGCGGCAGGGGTTGGTGGTCGCGTTGAACCCCGCCGCAGGGTTGACCAGCAGGCAGCCGGCCCGGACGCGTCCGCTGGTGTTGGCGGTCGTGGACCAGTAGTGGCTGCGCCCATCGGGCAGAACGCCGGCCGGCCCGCCCAACGCGTAGTTGAAGTAGTGCACGCCGCGGTCGACCTGGGAAAACAGAAGCTCCGCGCCCGCCACCAGTCCGTACCAGGGAAGCTCCTGCTCGACCGCCAGGTTCGCCTTCCAGATCGTGGGCTGCTCGAACCCGGGATCCATCGCGTTCACCAGCTGCGAGGAGACGGCGCTGCCGGGCACCACCACGTTGCCCGGGGTGAGCGCACCGGCCGGCAACGCCGCGCCGGTGCTGGCGCGGATATCGAACGACTGCACGAGAACGCCGGGGTTGGAGAAGCTGTTCGACAGCCAGACGCCCGGCGCCGAGCCCAGGAACAGGCCCACGCCACCGCGCACCTGCGTCCGCAGTTCATCGCCGGTGGTGAAGTTGAAGCCGAAGCGCGGCTGGATCGTCCATTCGCCGTCGGGCGTGTTGCGGTTGTCGATGCCGTAGTCCGCCAGGAACTGGGCGTTCGCGGCCGGAGTTCCTCCGATGGAGGTCTGGTCGGCGCGCAGGCCATAGGTCAAGGTCAGCTTGTCGTTGACCGTCCAGGTATCCTGGAGGAACAGGCCGAGGTTGCCGACGTCGAACTGGGCGGCGACGTCGTTGAGGTTCCCGGTGCGCGAACGCTGGAAGCGGTAGCGGGTGTAGCGCCCGTTGATGAAGTTGGTGATGCCGTCCTGCTGCGCCGTACCGGTGCCGGTGGTGCCGAATTCGTAGCTTCCGATGGCGTCCTGCAGGAAGAGATTGAAGACGTCCGAGGTCTCGTAGTCGGCGCCGAACTTCAATTCGTGGTCGCCGACGTAGTAATTGCCCGCGAGGAACCCGGTCCAGGTATCCACCTCGAGCTGGTTGGCCTGGCGCGAACGGTCCTGGCCGAACTGCACCGTGGCCGAACCGCCGGTCGCCGACCCGTTCCGCGCCGTTACCGCGACCTGCGGCACGTTAGAAAACGAGGACGGCAGAGAGCGGTACTCGGAGAACGACACGTTGAACTCGGTGGAGAAGTTGGACGTCCAGTCGCTGTAAAGCATCCCGGCCCAGTTCTCGAAGCTGATGTTGTCGGCGTACCAATTGCTGCTCGACTGCAGGACCGTGGCGTTCGTGTTCAGGCGCAGGACCGAACCTTCGGTGTTGTTGTAGCGGAACGCCGCGCG
>DATHAV010000376.1:0-1551 GCA_035296505.1 Pseudoxanthomonas sp. | reverse complement strand
CAAGCAGCACGGGATCGAGCCAGCCGAGGCCGCCGACGAGGCGCCGGAGGCGCAGGCACCGGCCCCGGTGGATCCGCATGCCGAACTGATCGCCCGCCGCCAGGCGGCCGAGGCGGAGCCAGACAAACCCGAACTGAAGCTGGACCTGGCGCTGGCGCTGCTGGCGACCGGCGCCGCGGTCGAGGCGCAGTCGCTGCTCGACGCCCTGCCCGCGAACCTGGCGCCCGACGAACGCGCCGTGCGGGCGCGGGCGCGGCTGGATTTTCTGGCCCTGCTCGAGGACGCGCCGCCGGCCGAAGTGCTGGATGCGGCGATCGCAAGCGATCCTGGCGACCTTCGCGCGCGCCACCTGCTGGGCGTCCATCGGCTGATGCAGGGCCGATCGGAGGCCGCGCTGGAGCAGTTCCTGGAAATGCTGCGGCGCGACCGTGGATTCGCCGATGGGCTGCCGAAGCGGGCGCTGATCGATGCGTTCCGCGTGATCGAGGACGAGGACCTGGTGGGCCACTACCGCAGGAAGATGGCGTCGCTGCTGTTCTGACTTCCTACTGCGCGCGTGGCGGAATTTCGCACCGCCCGCCGCTCCGGACCTGCATGAAAGCCTCGACCCTTCGCCGCATCTTCAATCTGTGGCCGCCGTTTCTGGCCAGCGGCGTGCGCGTGCGCGAGATCTCCGGCGACTGGCGCCGCGCGCGGGTCGAGCTGCGCATGCGCCCGTGGAACCGCAACTACGTCGGCACCCACTTCGGCGGCACCCTGTTCTCGATGACCGACCCGTTCTGGATGATCCTGGTCATGCGCTGCCTGGGCAGCGACTACATCGTCTGGGACAAGGCGGCGGAGATCGAGTTCGTCAAACCGGGCCGCGGCACGGTGCACGCCGTGTTCGAAGTCGAGGAAGACGCGCTCGAGGATATCCGCGCGGCCACATCCAACGGGGAGAAATACCTGCGCTGGTTTCCGGTGCACGTGGTCGATGCCGAAGGCGAAATCGTGGCGCGGGTGCGCAAGCAGCTTTACGTGCGGCGCAAGAAGGGACGCTGACGACCGCAGCCGCGGCGCCCTGCCATTACAACATTCCGGCGTAGATACAACGGCAGCTCCAAGGGATGCGGCGGATGGAGGATCGCAACGCCGTAAAAGCGATGCCGCGCCGGCAGCACGACGCCGCTCAACGCTTCAAAGCCGCAGCCGCGCGTGGCGTCTATTCCGGCAGCGGCAACTTCCAGGTCTCACCCTGGCTTGTTTCGTACATGCGGATCTGCAGCGCTTTGCCGCCGTCGACGACCTCGATGCCGCGGCTCGGGCTTTTGAATTCATCGGGACGCGAGGCCAGGCGCTGCTGCAGCGGCAGTGATCTGTCTGCCTGATCGCGTAGCCATAGCCACGTGGACACGAGTTTCTGCCGCGCTTCGGCGTCCTGCAATCGCAGGCTGTAGGTGGCGTAAGTCGGCGCGCTCGTTTCCGAAAGCACGCATCCTATGGCGTTCGCGATGCACTGGAACGACCACGGCGTCTTCGGCTGGGTGGGATCAGCGAGGGGCGTGTCGC
>DATHAV010000375.1:0-6808 GCA_035296505.1 Pseudoxanthomonas sp. | reverse complement strand
GGGCGTTTCGCTGGCGCGCTGCACCGGATTGTCCGCATGCGGCTGATAGGTTTCGCCGTCGGTGGCGACGCCAGGCCGCGCTGGCGGCGCCAGCGTGCTGGCCTGGTACGCAGCGGCATCGGCGCGCAGGTTCGCCTGTGCCATAGGCGCCGGCGGTGCAGGTGGCGAGGGGGGCATGTACGCTTCCACGGGCGCGGGGCGTTCGCTCTTATTGGCCCCGGCCAGGCGTTGACCGGTGATTTCGACCCGGTCCAGGACCGCCGACTCGCGCGCGGCCGGCTCGCGTACGACCGGGGCCTTGGCGCCAGGTGCCTCCACGGCAGGGCGCGTGGCGGAACGCGTGGCCGATTCGGGCGCCGATTGGCAGGCGGCGAGCGCGGTGGCCAGCAGGCCGAGGCTCAGGATACGTCGTTGCATGGTCCATCTCCCTTGGTAGTGGAGAGTCAAACGACGCACCGCCGACAGTGGGGTTAGCGGACGCGACAGCGGACGGTTTCAGTCTTCGCCGCGCACTTCCAGCTCCACGGTGCCTTCGGCCAGGTGCGCGTGCACGGCATCGCCCGCCTGCACCTGGGCGCTGGAACGCAGCAGCCGTCCGTCGGCGAGGGTCAGGATGGAGTAGCCGCGCGCGACCGTCGCCAACGGACTGACCGCTTCCAGCGAACGCGCGAGCGCGCGCAGCTTCAGCGCGTCACGCTGCAGGACGCGGGCCACCAGCGCCTGCGGGCGCGGACCCAGCGCCTGCAGGCGTTCGCGCAGCTGCGCCAGGCGACGGCGCGGCTGGGTGGCGCGCAGCACCGCGGAGGCGTGGCGAAGCGCGGCGCGACGTTGCTCCAGCTGTTCGCGCCAGAGCGCCTGCAGCCGGCGATACGCCTCGTGCTGGCGGCGGCGAAGCAATTCCAGCCGCGCCTGCGGACGCTGGACCTGCAGCCGCAGTGCGACGCGGTCGGCGCGCTGCATCGCCTGGCGCAGCGCATGCGCCTGCAGACCCTGCGTGCGCCGGCGCAGGCCCTGCAGGCGCATGCGCAAGTCGCTGTGGTCGGGCACCAGCAGCTCGGCGGCCGCCGAGGGCGTAGGCGCGCGCAGGTCGGCGGCGAACTCCGCCAGGCAGAAGTCGGTTTCGTGCCCGACCGCCACGATCACCGGCACCTTCGACGCCGCGACCGCGCGCACCAGCGCCTCGTCGTTGAACGACCACAGATCCTCCAGCGATCCGCCGCCGCGGGTCACCAGCAGCGCGTCGTAGCGTCCGCTGCCCGCGGCACGCCGCACCAGCGAGGCGATCTGGGGCGCCGCGGCGGCCCCCTGCACCTGGGTCGGCAGCACGTCCACCTCCAGCAGCGGGAAACGCCGCGACAGCACGCTGATCACGTCGCGCACCGCCGCGCCGCTGGGCGAGGTGATCAGCGCCAGTCGCCGCGGGAACAGGGGCAGGGCGCGCTTGCGCGCTTCGGCGAACAGGCCCTCGGCGGCGAGCTTGGCCTTGAGTTCCTCGAACGCGCGCCGCAGCGCGCCTTCGCCGGCTTCCTCCAGGTGGTCGAGCACCATCTGGTACTCGCCGCGCGCCTCGTACAGCGTCAGCCGGCCGCGCCCGAGCACGCGCAGGCCCTCGCGCGGAACGAACTTCAGCCACGTGCTCTTCGGCTTGAACATGGCGCACCGGATCTGCGCGCGCGCGTCCTTGAGGGTGAAGTAGAGGTGCCCGGAACCCGGCCGCGTCACGTTGCCCAGTTCGGCCTCCACCCACACCAGCGGGAACGCGCCCTCTAGCAGGTCGCGCGCCAGCGTGTTGAGCTGGCTTGGAGTGAGGACGTCGCGGGAAGGATCATGAGGCATCTTGCAAGGTTACCGGAGGCGGCGCGATCGCTGTCGCCCCTCGCAGCCGCCGGCCGCTTGCGGCGACGGTGCGGAGCGTTGGTCGATTTCACTTCCCGTGCAATTTATAAATGAGGCGGCCCAGCGAGTTCATAGTACCTTGGCATGCCCGGCTGTCGCTGTATGAGAATTGGACCGTTGGCGCTGTAGTCCACCGGCACGTCGATCAGTCCACCAATGCCTCATTGAAGGTATTCTTTGCTGTAAAAGGTTGCTTCGATTCCATATGATGATTGCTATTGATATAGATCAGCCACAGGCTGATGTGCCAGGTGACTGGTAATTAATTAATATAGTCGTGGTTTTATTTATATATTAATGATAGCTCTCATCTTGATATTCGCAAAGCAAGCATCCTGACTCGAGCGAAGGACAAGGCTAATGAATAAAATAAATAGTTTAATAGATTCAATCTTTAAAATTTCCCTGAGCAATCTTAATACAGAAGAAAATTGGGAGACTGTAAGTATCAAGGCGTGCGTATTAAATAAGATGGTTCAGATCGTTGCATTTTACTCTAAAGGCGAAAGGCATCAATATTTCGATCCAGAAAAACAAGGACAAAGCAGCAGGGATGAAGATCTGGCTTTCTGTTTAAAGATTTGAAGGAGGAGATGTACCTGCAATCCTCAGAAAAAGGGGGAATGGTATACCGCCTATTTTATTATACAAAATAATGGTCAATTTAAACTAATTTTGAATATGATGAAAAGTCCGATTTTAAGTACGAGCCAAGCAAAGAAAAGTTCATTGACGATTTGAATAAATTCCCCCGTGAAGAGAATCTAATGCCACAGTGGTTAAAAAAATTGTAACTTCCTAATTTATAGCCACTTTCGGGCGGTTTTTGTTTTCGAAGTAGCTTTCAACAGTACAGGCGAGGCAAGTGTTGAGATATGCCAACAACAAGTAGCCACTGGAAAAATCGGTATTGGACATTTGGAGTCGGCATTGATGTTTAGACGGTAGTCAAAGAAAGCAGGCGCCGCACCTGAGCCATCCCCAGGCAACCCGCCTCCAGACGGTCTAAAATGGAGCCATGAACGACTTCAGCGCGCCCTGCAAACTGCCGATTGCGGCCGGTCCCATGCCCCGACGCATCACCCGCGCGGTGAAGGTGGGCGGGGTGGAGCTGGGCGGCGGGGCGCCGGTGGTGGTGCAGTCGATGACCAACACCGACACCGCCGACGTCGCCGCCACGGTCAAGCAGGTGGCCGAGCTGTGGCGCGCCGGCTCGGAGCTGGTGCGGGTCACGGTGAACAACGCCGAATCCGCCGCGGCGGTGCCGCGCATCGTGGAGAAGCTGCGGATGATGGGGGTGGAGGTGCCGGTGATCGGCGACTTCCACTACAACGGCCACACGCTGCTCGCGAACGAGCCGGCCTGCGCGCGGGCGTTGGCCAAGTACCGGATCAACCCGGGCAACGTCGGCTTCGGGCGCAAGAAGGACCTGCAGTTCGGGCAGCTGATCGAGTTCGCCATCCGGTACGACAAGCCGGTGCGCATCGGGGTCAACTGGGGTTCGCTGGACCAGTCGCTGGCGGCGCAGCTGATGGACGAGAACGCACAGCGTGCCGAGCCTTGGGAAGCAGGACTGGTGCTGCGCGAGGCGCTGATCCGCTCGGCGCTGGATTCGGCGCAGCGGGCGGTGGACATCGGCCTGCCGCGCGAGCGCATCGTGCTCAGCTGCAAGGTCAGCGGCGTGCAGGAACTCATCGCGGTGTACCGCGACCTGGCCCGGCGTTCGGATTTCGCCCTGCACCTGGGCCTGACCGAGGCCGGCATCGGCAGCAAGGGCATCGTGGCTTCGTCGGCGGCGCTGGCGGTGCTGCTGCAGGAAGGCATCGGCGACACCATCCGCATTTCGCTCACTCCCGAGCCGGGGCAGTCGCGCACGCAGGAGGTGATCGTGGCCCAGGAGCTGCTGCAGACCACCGGCCTGCGCGCGTTCACGCCGATGGTCACCGCGTGCCCGGGCTGCGGGCGCACCACCTCGGAATTTTTCCAGGAGCTGGCCGGCGTGGTGCAGAACCACGTGCGCGGCAAGATGCCGGAGTGGAAGGTGAGCCACCCGGGCGCGGAGAACATGACCCTGGCGGTGATGGGTTGCGTGGTCAACGGGCCGGGCGAATCGCGCCACGCCAACATCGGCATCTCGCTGCCCGGCACCGGCGAGGCGCCGAGCGCGCCGGTGTTCATCGATGGGGAAAAGGCGGTGACGCTGCGGGGCGACAACATCGCGCAAGAATTCGTCGCGCTGATCGACCAGTACGTCGAACGCCGCTATGCGCGAAGCGCTGGGTAAGGTCGCCGCACGCGGCTTCCGCGCCGTCACCGGGCTGCTGCGCAGGCATGGAGCCCGTATCGCGCTGCTGTTCGTGGGCCTGCTAGCGCCGCTTTGGCTGTTCGCCGAACTGGCCGATGAAGTGCACGAACTGGAGCGTTTCGTGTTCGACGATCCCATCCTCCTGACCATGCACGCCTACGGCGGATCGGCGATGGACCGGTTCTTCCTGTGGATCACCCAAGCCGGCTACCAGTACGGGGTGATACCGGTCGACATCGCGCTGGTGGTGGCGCTGCTGGCGGTCAAGCGCTGGCGCGAGGCGACCTTTGCCGGCGTTTCGTTCGCCGGCTCCGCCTTGCTCAACATGGGCGCCAAACGGTTCTTCGCCCGCGACCGTCCCGACCTGTGGGAATCCATCGCGCCCGAGGCGACCTTCAGCTTCCCCAGCGGCCATGCGATGGGTTCGATGACGCTGGCGATGACGGTGATCCTGCTGGCGTGGCGCACGCGCTGGCGCTGGCCGGTCAGCGTCGCCGCCGTGGCGTTCGTGGTGCTGGTCGGCGCCTCGCGGGTGTACCTGGGCGTGCATTACCCCTCGGACATCCTGGCCGGCTGGGTCGCGGCGATGGCGTGGGTGGTGGGCGTGTTCTTGGCCCTGTTCCGGGTGACGCGCATGCCTTGGGACCCGGACCCGCGCGAACCTCGGCGGTAGGTGGCCTGGCGCTCGGGCTGCAGGCGCTGGTATTCCTCGCCGGTGACGCCGTTATGGGAACCACTTGTGCCAGCGATCTCTGCCGCTAGCGTATGCTCGGGCGGTGTAGTCGTTGAACCTCGAATCGTCGCGTTGCCGCGCCAGGTGCAGGGCCTCGCGCTGCTTGGCTGGGCGGTACCACCAACGAGCTTCGCTATGTGGCGTGGCGACTCGAAAGTTATCGTGCAGCTAGCGGCTCTCGGAGCAAGCGGATCAGCGCACCACTACGGTCATAGCTTTGTTGGCGAGCAAATAAAGCTTGAGATCGTCGACTTCGCCTAGCTTGCCGACCGCACGCTGCGCGAACTTCCGGCCGGTGATGCGCACGTGGCAGTTCTGGAACGGGCGGTCCGCATCCTTCCCCTTGGAGACATACACCACCCGGTTGTCGCGGTCCCAGCCCAGCACCAGACGTTCCTGGTTGTGGCTGGTGCGGTAGATCCAGCCCTTGTGGATATCGGATTCGGACATGACCATGCGTGCTGCCTTTTGGTTCGGTACCCGACAGGATCGCGCGGCGCGGGTAATGGGATGGGACGGTTAGTTGGCGGGCTTGCAAACGGTTGCTTGCCGGGCTTGGCGGCCGAGGTGGGCGACTCGAAATTTGGCCTTCGCCAGTATCGCCTCGCGGCGTACGACGTAGGCGGTTGGCACCGAAGATGATGGCGAAACACCCGCTGCCGACCGGCATCACCAGCGGCAGATGTACGAAGCCAGCCGGAACCGACGCGCGAACGCTCAGCTTCTGCGTGTCCACGGCATGTGTCCTTCAATACCGACATTCCCCTGCACGAGAGGCGCCCATTCCACGCAAGAAACTAAGGTCCCTCGACCCGCATGCCTTGTAAAGGCTTAAAACATAAACGCAGCCTTGCTGCCGTGCAGCAAGCATTGGAACAAAAATTGCCTTATGGTGCGCTCGTGACTGGCATCACCATGTGCCGTCGCCGTCGCACACCAATATCTGGCCGGCCGCGCGATACGTCCGGTGACTCCAGCTAATTGACAGGGAACCCTAATGTTAATCAAACGCAAGTGGCTCGCCGCGTCCCTCGTCGCGGCACTGGGCGCCGCCGGTGCAACGGTTGTCCAGTTCGACGGAGAATCGCCCATCTCCGCGGCACTAGGCGCCGCCGGCGCGCTAGTCGCCCAATTCAACGGGTCATCGACGCCCACCACGCTCGGGAGCAGCGGTACCGGTTCGGCGGGCGGTACCCCTCTGTCCGCGTCCGGCGACGACATGCTGGAGACGAAGACTGAGGTCTATATCGTCGTGTTCGATCATGCGCCGCTTGCCAGCTACCGTGGGGAATTAAAGGGTCTGGCCGCGCCGCCGCGCCGCGAGGGCGGTAAGACCGGCGAAGCACGCATCGACGTTCGCAGCGCCGAGGCGAAGCAGTACGTGGATTACCTGCAGCGCGAGCAGAACTTGGATATCGCCGATCTAAGCCGGGCGATCGGCCGTCCGTTGCAGGTGCAGAGGCGCATGCAGCACGCGATCAATGCCATCGTCACCCACTTGACGCCAGCCGAGGCGGAGCTTCTGGCCAAGCAGCCTAGCGTGTCGCTGGTCGAGGCGTACCGCGAATTCGAGATCGAAAGCGACGTCGGGCCGGCGCTGATCGGCGCCGAACCCGTCTGGACCGGCACTATTCCAGCCGAACCGGGCCGCTTCCAGGGCGAGGGCATGGTCGTCGGAATCATCGACACCGGCATCAACTTCGGCAGTCCTTCGTTCGCCGCAGTCGATCCGGTCGACGGCTACCCCCACGTCAACGAACTGGGCGCCGGCACCTACCTCGGCACCTGTCGTCCTGGCCAGCTCGACGCGGGCCGCTGCAACGACAAGCTGATCGGCGGCTACGACTTCGTTTGCGACGTCGAGACCGCGCCTG
>DATHAV010000374.1:0-5404 GCA_035296505.1 Pseudoxanthomonas sp. | reverse complement strand
GCCACCGCCCCGCTTACCGGTACGGCGAGCCTGGTCTGCTCCAATGGCGCGTGGTCGCAGCAAACTTCTTCGCCGGCGTCATGCGCGCCTGCACCTTTCATCCCGATCAGCCTGGATAACGGCGGCTGGTTCACCGGTTTTGCGGTGCTATAGCAGCGGCCGCGTATACGGGTACGATGACGTTTACGGCACCTTCCGAAGCGACGACGGCGGCATGAACTGGCGCTACTTGCAGCACAGCATGACCGTGGCGGACGACTTCGTGAGCGGCATGGCTGTGGCTCATGACAATGCCGATACGGTGGTGTTCCGCACCCCCTCCAGACTATGGAAGTCGGTCAATGGCGGCGGTGAGTGGACGCCTCTGCTGCAAGACATGAAGAACAGCTTGGTTCGTGGCGCCACGTCCGTTATTTTCCATCCTTCCAACTCCCAGGAAATCTGGTTGGTCGGGATCCGGAAGGACTTGGCCGGCTCCCTGTGGCGCTCGACCGACGGAGGCACCTCGTGGAGCTCACAGGGGACCAGCACGTTCGAGCAAGTGGAGGCGACCACCGTCTATATTCGTCCTGAATTTCCGGATCAGGTCTTCGTGGGCACCGAGGCCGGTCTCTATGTGTCCACCGACCGCGGAACCACCTGGTCCCTGGTGCCGGTACCCATTTCGGCGCCTCGCGCAGGCCAGCCGGTCATCACCGAGCAGCCCAAGGTCAAAGCGATCGTTCGCAGGGCCGATGGCGTGGGCTACTTCGTCGCCTCCGGGTATGTGCCCGGCACCCAGGTGTTCAACTACAACAACGGGGGCTACCGCCTGACGGCGAGCGACTGGCGCAATCCAGACACCTACAGCGCGGTGCGCACCGTGTCTTGGTGGTCCGGCTGGGGCCCATCCACCGCGACCGTGCTGGCTGACGGCAGCTTCGTCAGCGGCGGCTACGGCGAACGGCAAAACGAGATCACGGCTACCCAGCTGGCCGATGTCCAGCGCATCAGCACCGATGGCGGCCTGACGTGGCGGCCGTTGGAGAGCTATCTGGTCGGGCCGGTACGCCCGATCTGGTCCAGGCCCCTTCCCGCCGTACCGGACGCCGCGGTACGTGCCTTGTCTGGCCGTGACATGGTGGTGCAGGACCCGAGCAAGCCCACACGCTGGTTCATGACCGGCGGGGCGCAGCTGGTAGTGAGCAACGACTCCGGCCGCACGTGGCAATACCCGCAGGAGGGGATTGCCGGAACGATGACCTACAAGACCCGGTTCGCCAGCAGCAACCCGAGCATCGCGATGATCCCGTCTTCGGACCGAGGCGCGTTCATCGTGCGCGACGGCGGGCTGTCGGGCAAGGCCTCGGAAAATTCGTATCGGAGCTTGCAGACGCTGTTCACGGTCCACGAAGTGATGTCCATCGACGGACAGACCATCGTCGCCGCGGGCGTGGATCAGGGGGCTGACAAGACACGCATCGAAAAGAGCACCGATGGCGGCGCCACCTGGCGCGTGCTGGATCTCACCAACAGCGGGTTGCCATACAACAAGGAAGGCATCACCCGCTCGTCCATGTCGCTTACCAATCCCGACGAGTTTGTCGTCGTGCTGGGCAAAGTCGGTGGCGACGACCTGGTCTGGCGCACGACCGATGGCGGTAGGAGCTTCATCCAATCGTCCGGCCTGCCGAACGACTTGAACACGGGGATGCGCTACCACCCTGAAAACGCCTTTCTCGAACGCGATGGGCAGTTGCCGAACGTTCTCTACTTCGCGGCGCGCACCAGGACCGATCTGGGCAGCGTGGCGCAGAACGGCGCGGTGTTCCGCTCGGTGGACGGGGGGGCGGTCCTGGCAGCCCAGCCGGGGGCCGGTGAGTCGGGGCGCGTGGATCGCCGACTTGGCCGTGGATCCGTCCCAGCCCGGGCGGCTGTGGGTTGCCGCCAACGGTGCCAGGACCTCCACGAATGGCGGCGACAGCTGGTCCAGGGTCGGGGACTTCACCTCCGTCAGCCTGGTGGACGCCTCGGGAGGACGCGTCGCGGTCTGGGGCCGCCGGCCGGGCGACACCTTCAACAAGCTCTACTACTCGCCCGACAACGGCGTCAACTGGATCGAGAAGACCACCCCGGCCTATCGCCTTCCCTGGATCCAATTCATAGCGGTGGATCCTGTGGTCCCGGGCAAGATCTGGGTCAACCGGCTGTCCGCCATGGTGGTGAACTAAGCAGCCCGGCGTGCGCTCCGCATATCTCTCAATAGTCAGGGCCGCGATGGCTCGCGACACCAGCGCCACGAAACCGAATGCCCTCGCGTCTGTTCAGGTTCCGCCGGGCGTGCCGCATGCGGGTCATGTCTGCGCTGCCGCAGTGCGGCGCGGCCCGGCAGGTCCGATGCGCCCGCTGATCCGCGCATGCCAGCCATCGCGTACCTGCCGCCACGTGATCGACATCGTCAGCTGCAACGCCACCGCAAAGTTCAACTTCGGCTGGTGGCCTAGCTGCACCATATGATGTATCCCACCGGCCCGTGGCAGGTTCAGTCTGCCGCTGCCGTTGATCCGGGCTGCGCGATGGGTGCATGGGATCGCCGAGGCTCGTTTTAGCCGCTGTGGCCTTCCCCGATATGCACGCCCTGCCTGGCGCCAAATGCCGGCCATCGTGTGCCAAGGGTAGCGAAAGCCGAACGATGTAGGCCAACGCGCCGCTACTGATGCCGCAGACTTTGGTCCAGATATCCTGAAAGGTGACTATCGTCAGAAGAATCACTCCGTAACCCGC
This sequence comes from Pseudoxanthomonas sp., assembly GCA_035296505.1. Lineage (GTDB taxonomy): Bacteria > Pseudomonadota > Gammaproteobacteria > Xanthomonadales > Xanthomonadaceae > Pseudoxanthomonas_A. The sequence goes on along the minus strand of DATHAV010000374.1, from coordinate 2,641 downwards.
TATTCTGTCGGCGCGGCGCTGCATTCGGGGCGCGTGCCAATCCTTTCACACCGATTTGCATGCGTCATTCGAAACTCGGCCTTAGCAGCAGCGCCAAGGGGCGACGTACGCAGACTATGGAATCCGACCAAGGCCAGGGAGCAGTGCCGCCCGAGGCCCCGCCGTCGGTTCTATCGACACAGGTCGATCCGCCTTTCGGAAACGCGCTGCACGCGGCGCTGTGGGAAAACACGATCGATGTCGTGCTGATCATCGATGCCGATAACGTTGTGGTGCATGCCAATCCCCGCTGCGCGCCGGTGTTGGGCTATGCACCGCACGAGGTGGTGGGGCGCGATGTATCGGTGCTGATGCCCGCCAGCCTGCGTGGAGGACATGCGATGGGCCTTGCGTGCTGCCCGCAGCCGGGCCAGCGCACGCTGGACTGGGACCTGTTGGATACGACGGTGCTGCACCGGGACGGCCGCGAGGTCCCGGTGGAGCTGACGTTCTGCGAAGTGCTTTCGAACGGCGGCCGCCTGTTCGTCGCTTTCATGCGCGACGTTTCGCTGCGCAAGCAGCATGAGGCGCAGCGCGAAGCCGATCGCCAATGGGCCGAGGCCACGCTGCGGTCGATGGCCGATGCGGTGGTGACGCTGGACCTTGAAGGACGCATCGCCTCGCTCAGCGTGGTCGCCGAACACCTCACCGGCTGGAAGGCCAGCCAGGCGGTGGGCCTGCCGTTCGCCGACGTCGTGTGCCTGCGCGGCGAAGACGGGCGCTTCGTCCCGCCTTTCCGTTCGGCGGACGAGCTTACTTTCGACTTTCCGCGCCATGCGGTGCTGGTGCGCCGCGACCTGCACGAGGTGCCGGTGGAAGGCACGATGGCGCCGATCATGTCCAGCCAGCGCACCATGGTCGGCATCGTGGTCGCATTTCGCAACGTGGCCTACGCGCGTCGGGTGACCGCCGAGCTGAGCTACCAAGCCAGCCATGACGGCCTGACCGGCCTGGTCAATCGCAAGGCGTTCGAATGCCTGCTCAAGGCCGCCGTGGCGCGCGCCAAGGACGGTGGCGAATCCGATGCGCTGCTGTACCTGGACCTTGACCGGTTCAAGACCGTCAACGATACCGGCGGCCACGTCGCCGGTGATGCGCTGCTGCAGCAGTTGGCCGGCGTGCTTTCCGCACGCCTGCGCGAGTCGGACTGCATCGCGCGCCTGGGCGGCGACGAGTTCGGCGTACTGCTGCACAAGTGCAGCGCGGAGAACGCGGTGCGGATCGCCGAATACCTGCGCCAAGCCGTCGCCGATTTCACATTGGTGTGGCAAAGCAAAATGTACTCGGTCGGCGTCAGCATCGGCGTGGTCCAGCTGGGGCAGGGCGAACTCACGCTGGGGGAACTGCTCGGCCGCGCGGACCGGGCCTGCTACGTGGCCAAGGCGCAGGGCCGCAATCACTGCCACCTGTTCACGCCCGACGACCAGTCGCTCCCCCTGCATCGAAGCGAGATCGAGTGGGCCGCCAAGATACGCGCGGCGCTGGCCGAAGACCGCCTGTTCCTGTGCGTGCATCCAATGGTCGCCATCTGTGGGCGCGTCGACGGGCCAGCGATGGCCGAGGTGCTGCTGCGCATGCGCGGACCCGACGGGCAGACCATCATGCCAATGGCGTTCATTCCCGCCGCCGAACGCTGCGGACTGATGAGCGCGGTCGATCGCTGGGTGATCCGGGCCGTGGTCCAACACATGGCGCAACACCCGGACGACCAGACGCTGTACTGCATCAGCCTGTCCGGCCCCAGCATCGGCGACCCCGCATTCTGCGCGCATGTCGAGGCGCTGCTGGAAAGCTTCGGTGCCGACCCGCGCCGCGTTTGCTTCGGAATCAGCGAAACCGCCGCCATCGCCAACCCCGCCAGCGTCAGCCAGATGATGAGGGCATTGCGCGGGCGTGGCGTGCGCTTCGGCCTGGACGACTTCGGCAGCCGCATGTCGTCCTTTGCCTCCCTCCGCCAGCTGCCGCTGGACTATCTGAAGATCGACGGCTCGTTGGTGCGCAGCCTTGCGTGCGATCGCGTCGACCGGGCCATGCTGGAATCGATCAACCACCTCGCCCACGCCATGGGCATCGTCACGATCGCCCAACGCGTGGAGAACGAGGAAACCGTGCAGGTCCTGCGCGAGATCGGCGTGCATTTCGCCCAAGGGCAGGGCATCGCGCGCCCGCACTTGCTCGGCGGGCCGCTCGATTGAGGTCGGTGTGGCGCCGGACCTGTCGATCGGCTCACCTTCGAAGTGGGTGATCGACTGGTTAGGCATGAGCCCTGCGGTTCGCTCGCCTGGTTTTCACGTAGCTACTCCTAACGTCGGCGCCGGCAATACGCCACGCAGCGAGAATCGACATGAGCAGCAACCAGCAGAACACCTCCTCGCAGTCGCAGGACTTGGACAACGAGGTGGGCGGTGGACAAGCGGACGACGGACAGACCGCACGCGGTCCCGGCGAAGGGCAGCGCAATACGCAGCAGGCCGGCGATGAGGATCCTTCAGGCGATCGCAGCGGCCTCGCCGGCGCGGCCTCGGGCGGCGGCATGGACGAGGAGGTAGGCGATCTGGATGATGCGCTGGATGACGAGGAAGGCGACGAAGACGACGAAGAC
>DATHAV010000373.1:0-2261 GCA_035296505.1 Pseudoxanthomonas sp. | reverse complement strand
GTGGCGCGCGGCAGCGGCGATGACGTGAACGCGGCGGTACGGGCCGCATCGCGCGCCCAACCGGCCTGGGCCGCGCTTCCGAATTCGCGGCGCGCCCGCTGGCTGGAGCGGCTGGCCGACGCGCTGGAGTCGCGACTCGATGCGTTCGCCCGCGCCGAGTCGCGCGACGGCGGCAAGCCGCTGGCGCTGGCGCGCGAGGCCGAGATCCCGCGCGCCATCGCCAACCTGCGTTTTTTCGCCCACGCCGCGACCCAGTTCGCCAGCGAATCGCACCACGGCGAGGCCGGCTTGAACTACACGCTGCGGCAGCCGCTGGGCGTGGTGGCGACCATCTCCCCGTGGAACCTGCCGCTGTACCTGTTCACCTGGAAGATCGCCCCGGCCCTGGCCGCCGGCAACGCCGTGGTGGCCAAGCCGTCCGAGGTCACGCCGCTGACCGCGACCATGCTGGGCGAGCTGGCGGCGGAGATCGGTTTTCCGGCCGGCGTGCTCAACATCGTGCACGGCCTGGGGCCGGAGGTCGGCGAGGCGCTGGTGACGCATCCGCAGGTCAAGGCCGTTTCGTTCACCGGCAGCACGGAAGTCGGCCGACGCATCGCGACCCTGGCCGCGCCGCTGCTGAAGAAGCTGTCCCTGGAGCTCGGCGGCAAGAACCCGGCGCTGGTGTTCGCCGACAGCGACTGGCGCGGGCACCTGGATACGCTGGTGCGTTCGGCGTTCCAGAACTCCGGGCAGGTCTGCCTGTGCGGCTCGCGGCTGCTGGTGGAGCGCAGCGCCTACGGCGAGTTCCGCGACGCCCTGGTCGAGCGCGCGCGGGCGCTGCCTGCGGGCGACCCGGCCGCTCCCGGCACCCGGATCGGCCCGCTGGTGTCGCAGGCGCACTTCGACAAGGTGCTGGGCTGCATCGCCCAGGCGCGGGAAGAAGGCGGCCGCGTGCTGTGCGGCGGCGGCGCGATCGAGCGGCCGGGCTGGTTCGTCGAGCCGACGGTGATCGAGGGCCTGGGGCCGGACTGCGCCAGCAATCGCGAGGAGATCTTCGGTCCGGTGGTCACCCTGCAGCCGTTCGACGACGAAGACCAGGCGCTGGCGCTGGCCAACGCGGGCGACTACGGCCTGGCCGCCTCGCTGTGGACGCGCGACCTGGACCGCGCCCACCGCCTGGCCGAACGGCTGCGCTGCGGCATCGTCTGGATCAACACCTGGCTGATGCGCGACCTGCGCACGCCGTTCGGCGGCACCGGCGCTTCGGGCCTGGGCCGCGAGGGCGGCGCCGAGGCCATGCGCTTCTTCACCGAGGCCAAGAACGTCGCCATCCAGGTGAGGTCGTGATGCGGAAAGACGCGGTGGTGGATTCCTTGGGCACGGCGCGGGCCTCTGGCTGCTGCATTGTGCCGGCGAGCGCACCGGCGGCGGCCATCCTGCCCGTGGGCGGCAGGTTCGCACCGACGGTGGATTTCGCCGCCTGGACATGGACCATCCGCCGGAACGCGGTGGCGCCGCTCATCGCATGGGCATCGGGCCTGGGCGGCGCCCTGCCGCGACTGAAGGTCGCCGTGCCGCAGCGCCGCGATGGAAGCGGCTCATGAGCGGAATCCTCGACCTGCTGCGCCGCAACCACGACTGGGCCGATCGCGTCCGCACCGAAGACCCTGGATTCTTCCTGCGCCTGTCGCGACAACAGTCGCCGCGCTACCTGTGGATCGGCTGTTCCGATTCGCGCGTGCCGGCCAACCAGATCCTGGGCCTGGACCCGGGCGAGGTGTTCGTCCACCGCAATGTCGCCAACCTGGTCGTGCACACCGACCTCAACTGCCTGAGCGCGGTCCAGTTCGCGGTCGACCTGCTCAAGGTCGAGCACATCCTGGTCGTCGGCCACTACGGCTGCACCGGCGTGCACGCCAGCCTGACCGGGAGCCGCGTCGGTCTGGCCGACAACTGGCTGCGGCACGTCGGCGCCGTGGCCCGCAGGCATGCCTCGCTGCTCGATCAGGTGGACGGCGACGACCTGCGCCACGCCCGGCTGTGCGAACTCAACGTGATCGAACAGGTGGTCAACGTGTGCCAGACGACGATCGTGCAGGACGCCTGGGCGCGCGGCCAGGCGCTCACCGTGCACGGCTGGGTCTACAGGCTGCACGATGGGCGCCTGCGCGAGCTCGGCATGGACGTGGAGGGCAACGAACGGATGCCGGCCGCCTACCGGCGCGCCCTGGGCGGCATGCCGGCGAAGGGCAAGCGCGATGAGTGAGCCGGGGTCCGCT
>DATHAV010000372.1:0-6507 GCA_035296505.1 Pseudoxanthomonas sp. | reverse complement strand
CGTTTCCGTTCGAGGGCCGCCGGCGCATGCAGGTCGCGCTCAAGGGCATCGAGGAGCTGAGCCACCACTGCGATTCGCTGATCACCATCCCCAACGAGAAGCTGATCACCGTGCTCGGCCGCAACGCGACCATGATTCAGGCCTTCCGCGCGGCCAACGACGTGCTGCTGGGCGCGGTCCAGGGCATCGCCGACCTGATCGTGCGCCCGGGCCTGATCAACGTCGACTTCGCCGACGTGCGCACGGTGATGAGCGAAATGGGCCTGGCGATGATGGGCACCGGCTCGGCCCGCGGCGACGACCGCGCCCAGGCCGCGGCCGAGAGCGCCATCCAGAACCCGCTGCTGGACGACATCAACCTGTCCGGCGCCAACGGCATCCTGGTCAACATCACCGCCGGCCCGGACTTCACCATGGCCGAGTTCGACGAGGTCGGCCGCACCATCGAGGGCTTCGCTTCGGAGGACGCCACCGTGGTGCTGGGTACCGTGCTGGATCCGGACATGCAGGACGAAGTGCGCGTCACCGTGGTCGCCACCGGCCTCAACCGCGCCGCCACGCGCCAGCCGGCGGGCCGCGGCGAACACCGCGAACACCGCGAGCCCGTGCGCGCGCCGATCAAGCTGGTGCGCGACGCCACCACCGGCATGCCGGTCCAGGACGCCAATGCGTTCATGGATCCGGTGGCCAACGCGGTCGGCGGACTGGGCCTGCGCCGCGGCAGCGTCGACGTCGCCCCGGCACCCCCGCATGCTTCGTCGCCCGTGGCCGCGGAGCTGCCCAACGATTACCTGGACATCCCGGCGTTCCTGCGTCGCCAGGCGGACTGATCCAGCCGAGCGGCTTCTGGTTCCAATGGAACGACTGGATATGTGGGTCTGACCGCTTTTCCTGAGCCTTTCGCGCGATGGACCTGCGATCCGCGTCCGGCGGTGTCGTCAATCTTTGCCGCCCGCAAGACAGTCTTTGTTCAAGCGATATGCGTTCGATGATCCACCCCCGTGCCGATGCGGGGGCAAGGTGCAATGTCTCTTTGCTGCCGGGCCGCCAGAGTCCGGCAGCTTTTTGTTTCCGTAGCCAACCCGACAGTCTCCAGGCCCGCTGTTTCATCTGCGGGACAAGACGATTCTTTCGTTAAGATTCAGGCGCCTGCGTGCTACCCTCGCGGCCGACCAGACCCCGCCTCCACCATGACCCAGCAGCGAACGCTCAAGAATGTGATCCGCGCCACCGGCGTGGGGCTGCATAGCGGAGAGAAGGTCTACATGACCCTGCGTCCGGCGCCGGCGGACAGCGGCATCGTGTTCCGCCGCATCGACCTGGAACCGGTGGTGGAAATTCCTGCCGACGCCGGGCTCGTCAGCGAGACCACCCTGTGCACCGGCCTCAGCCGCGAAGGCGCCAAGGTGATGACCGTCGAGCACCTGATGTCGGCGATGGCCGGCCTCGGCGTCGACAACGCCTACGTCGAACTGTCCTCGGCGGAGCTGCCGATCATGGACGGTTCGGCCGGTCCCTTCGTATTCCTGCTGCAGTCCGCTGGCGTGGTCGAACAGAACGCGCCCAAGCGCTTCATCCGCATCAAGCATCCGGTGGAGGCGCGCGACGGCGACAAGCTCGCGCGCTTCACGCCCTACGACGGCTTCCGCCTCGGCTTCACCGTGGTCTTCGACCACCCGATGATCCCGGCCTCGCAGTCCCGCGCCGAAGTGGAATTCTCCACCGCGGCCTACATCAGAGAAGTGGCGCGCGCGCGCACGTTCGGTTTCATGCGCGACCTCGAATACATGCGCGAGCGCAACCTGGGTTTGGGCGGATCGATGGACAACGCCATCGTGCTCGACGAATTCCGCGTGCTCAACGACGACGGCCTGCGCTACGCCGACGAGTTCGTGCGCCACAAGATCCTCGACGCGGTCGGCGACCTTTACCTCGCCGGCCATCCGATCCTGGGCGCGTACGAAGGCTTCAAGTCCGGTCACGCCCTCAACAACAAGCTGGTTCGCGCGCTGCTGGCTACGCCGACGGCCTGGGAAGAAGTCAGCTTCGACTCCGCCGGGCAGTCCGCCCCCGTGGCCTACGCCAGTCCTGCGGCGGCGCGCTGACCGTACCCGCACAAGCGGGCAGTCGCTCGAAGTGTGAATCCCGGCGCAAATCCAGCCCTGTGTTTCACAAGATCGTAACCATTCGCTAACGACCCGGGCCCCCGGTATGCGTACCATGCGGCCATCCAGGCGTGCCAGCGTCGTTCACGGCTGGCCGCGCTGGGTCCCTCAGTCGGATTTTCCGTCTGCGTTGTACACGGCGGGAGGCGATTCCCGCAGGGATGAAAGAGCGGCGTCGAGCGCTTCGCGCGAGGCTGCCGAGATTGGCTTGACCGCTGTGCGCGCCTTGGGGGGGCGTTCCGGGGAGACGGTGGAAACCTTGCCCACGACTTCGGTCGCGGGCAAGCCGATGGATCGGGCCAGCTTGATGAGTTCGGGTGCGGCGAGGCGCAGTTTGGCCCGCCACACTGGGGAATCCACGATAAAAACGAGTCTTCCGCCCGTTACGTTCCCGAGCCTGCAATGGCTGGACAGGGCAGGCGGCAGGCAGGGGCGAAATTGCTGTTCCAGCGCGTCGAGCCACATGGCCCGGCGGAGCGGGTCGGCGGCGGCATCCGACATCGCGGCCTGCAGGGCCAGTTGTGGGACCGACGCGCGGCCGGGCTGGGACTTCGAATCGGACATCGGTAGCCATGAATTCCAAAAACCTTTTCAACCATACACGTGCGCGACTGATTCCTGCGTTGCGCTCCTCGGGCGCCGCCGCCCGTGCCCTTATCCATTCCCGGCCGCTGTCGAGCGCCGGCTTGCTGATCGTCGGCGGGCTGGTGCTGGGGTTCGGCCTGCGCAGCGCCACCGGGCTGGCGCAGGTTTCGATGCTGCAGGCCAAGAGCGAGCGCCAGCAGCTGGAGCTCGAAGAGGTCCGGCGCGGCGCGCAGCAGGAGATCAACGCCATGGCCGCGCGCCTGGGCGAGCTGCAGGCGCAGGCCAACCGCCTCAATGCGCTGGGCGAGCGCCTGACCCGCATCGGCCAACTGGAGGACGGCGAGTTCGACTTCGACGAGCCGGTCGGCGTCGGCGGCAACGACGACAGCTTCGACATGACGCCCCGCGACCTCAGCGAAGGAGTCGACAGGCTCGAGCAGCAGTTCGCCGCCTCGGGGCAGCAGCTGTCGGTGCTCGAGTCGCTGCTGTTCAACCGCGCGCTGGACAAGAACGCCACGCCGTCGCGCATGCCGATCATGGGCAGCTACATCACCTCGGGCTTCGGAGGGCGCGCCGATCCCTTCGGCGGTGGCGGCCAGTACCACAAGGGCATCGACTTCAAGGCCAACGTGGGCGATCCGGTGCTGGCGGTGGCCGACGGCGTGGTCGCCTTCGCCGGTGTCAAAGGCGGCTACGGCTACGTGGTGGACGTCGACCATGGCAATGGCTACGTCACGCGCTACGCGCACAACTCGCGGCTCGCGGTGAGGGAAGGCGACCTGGTGCGGGTCGGCCAGGAGGTCGCCAAAGCCGGCTCGACCGGGCGCTCGACCGGCGCGCACGTGCATTTCGAGGTGTGGGAGAACGGACGCGTGGTCAACCCGCGCAAGTTCCTCGGCGACGGTCCCACGCCGGTGGGCAGCGTCGGCCGCGGCTGAGCGCGTGCGGGCGGCCGCCCGCGCTGGCCGGTCGCCCGATGCACCCTTCCTACGGTTGATTCGGCCGCCCCCGCCCCAGGCTACAATGCGACGTTGCCAAACAGGGTGCATTGCGCCCTGTTTCGTTTTGGGCGCTGCCGCGGTTCACCGCCGGCGCCCGGACGCTCCTTCCCAATCCGGTTCCCGCCATGATCAACAACCTGCTCACCCGCGTCTTTGGTAGCCGCAACGAACGCCTGCTGAAACAGCTGCAGCGCAGCGTCGGCAAGATCAACTCCATGGAACCGGAGCTGGAGCGGCTGTCCGACCAGGCGCTGCAGGCCAAGACGCCGGAGTTCCAGAAGCGCATCGCCGACGGCGAGAGCCTCGACAAGATCCTTCCCGAAGCCTTCGCCGTGTGCCGCGAGGCCTCGCGCCGCGTGCTGGGCATGCGCCATTACGACGTGCAGCTGATCGGCGGCATGGTGCTGCACCTGGGCAAGATCGCCGAGATGCGCACCGGCGAGGGCAAGACCCTGGTCGCCACGCTGCCGGTGTACTTGAACGCGCTCGAGGGCAGGGGCGTGCACGTGGTCACCGTCAACGACTACCTGGCCCGCCGCGACGCCGCCTGGATGGGCAAGCTCTACCACTGGCTCGGCCTGAGCGTGGGCGTCGTGTACCCGGGCATGCCGCACGGCGACAAGCAGTCCGCCTACGCGAGCGACATCACCTACGGCACCAACAACGAGTTCGGCTTCGACTACCTGCGCGACAACATGGCGATGTCCAAGGCCGACCGCTTCCAGCGCGGCCTGCACTACGCGATCGTCGACGAGGTCGACTCGATCCTGATCGACGAGGCGCGCACCCCGCTGATCATTTCCGGACCGGCCGACGAATCGCCGGAGCTCTACATCCGCGTCAACCGCATCGTTCCGCGGCTGGCCAGACAAGAGGCCGAGGACGGCGAGGGCGACTTCTGGGTCGACGAGAAGGGCAAGCAGGTGCACCTGTCCGAGGCCGGCATGCTGCATGCGGAAGACCTGCTGCGGCAGGCCGGCATCCTCAAGGACGAAGAGGACAGCCTGTACGGCGCCGGCAACCTGAGCGTGGTCCACCACCTCAACGCGGCGCTGCGCGCGCACGCCATCTACCAGCGCGACGTCGACTACATCGTGCGCGACGGCGAGGTGGTGATCGTCGACGAGTTCACCGGCCGCACGCTCACCGGGCGGCGCTGGTCGGACGGCCTGCACCAGGCGGTCGAGGCCAAGGAAGGCGTGCCGGTGCAGCGCGAGAACCAGACCCTGGCCAGCATCACCTTCCAGAACCTGTTCCGCATGTACGGCAAGCTCTCGGGCATGACCGGCACCGCCGACACCGAGGCGTTCGAGTTCCAGAGCATCTATGGGCTGGAGGTCATCGTGATCCCGCCCAACCGCCCGACCGTGCGCAAGGATTCGCCCGACCAGGTGTTCCTCAACCGCAAGGGCAAGTTCAACGCCGTGCTGGCCGACATCCAGGACTGCTACGCCCGCGGGCAGCCGGCGCTGGTCGGCACCACGTCGATCGAGACCTCCGAGCTGCTGTCCGAGCACCTGCGCAAGGCCGGCGTGCCGCACGAGGTGCTCAACGCCAAGCAGCACGAGCGCGAAGCGCAGATCGTGGCCCAGGCGGGCCGGCCCAAGGCCATCACCATCGCCACCAACATGGCCGGGCGCGGCACCGACATCGTGCTCGGCGGCTCGCTGGAAGCCGAGCTCGAAGCGCTGCCCGAGGACGCCACCGACGCCGATCGCGCCCGCGTCAAGGCCGAATGGCAAGAGCGCCACGACGCGGTCAAGGCCGCCGGCGGCCTGCACATCGTCGGCACCGAGCGCCACGAATCGCGCCGCATCGACAACCAGCTGCGCGGGCGCTCCGGCCGCCAGGGCGACCCGGGCTCGTCGCGCTTCTATCTGTCGCTCGAAGACAACCTGATGCGCATCTTCGCCTCCGACTGGGTGCAGAAGGCGATGAAGCTGATCGGCATGAAGGAGGACGACGTCATCGAGGACCGCCTGGTCAGCCGCCAGATCGAGAAGGCGCAGCGCAAGGTGGAGGCCCACAATTTCGATATCCGCAAGAACCTGCTGGACTTCGACGACGTCAACAACGACCAGCGCAAGGTCATCTACAGCCAGCGCGACGAGCTGCTGGAGGCCGATTCGGTCAAGGACAACATCGACGGCATCCGCGGCGACGTGGTCCAGGACCTGGTCGCGCGCTTCGTGCCGCCGAACTCGATCGACGAGCAGTGGGACCTCCCCGGCCTGGAGCGGGAGCTCGCGGTGGAGGCGGGCCTGGACCTGCCGGTCGCGCGCTGGCCGCAGGAGAGCGAGGAGCTCGACGCCGAGGCCATCACCCGGCGCGTGCAGGAGGCGATGGCCGCGCATTTCGACCACAAGGAAGCGCAGCTGGGCCCCGAAACCATGCGCTCGCTGGAGAAGCACATCATGCTGACCGTGCTCGACAAGAGCTGGAAGGAGCACCTGGCGAGCATGGATTACCTGCGCCAGGGCATCCACCTGCGCGGCTATGCGCAGAAGCAGCCCAAGCAGGAGTACAAGAAGGAAGCGTTCGAGCTGTTCTCCGACATGCTGGAGAAGGTCAAGCGCGAGGTGGTGACCCTGCTGGCTCGGGTGCGCATCCGCAGCGAGGAGGAAGTCGCCGCGCTGGAGGCCCAGGAGCGCCGCATCGCCGCGGCCAAGGTCCAGCAGCTGCAGTTCCAGCATGCCCACAGCGGCGGCTACGGCGCCGACGAGGAAGCCGAGCAGGCCCAGGCAGGACGGGCCGCT
>DATHAV010000371.1:0-1714 GCA_035296505.1 Pseudoxanthomonas sp. | reverse complement strand
GACGCGCAGCTGTGGACCCCGTACGGGGCCACTGAATGCCTGCCGGTGGCGGCGATCGAAGGGCGCGAACTGCAGCGGACCCGCCAGGCCACCGAACGGGGCGCGGGCACCTGCGTGGGGTTGCCGGTGGCGCCGAATGTGGTGCGCATCGTCCGCATCGTCGACGCGCCGCTGCCGCAGTGGTCCGACGACCTGGCGCTGGCGCCGGGGGAGATCGGCGAGATAACCATTGCCGGGCCCACCGCCACCGACAGCTACTTCAACCGCGACGCCGCCACCCGTGCGGCCAAGATCCGCGAAGTCCTGTCCGATGGCGGCGAGCGCACCGTGCACCGCATGGGCGACGTCGGCTACTTCGACGCGCAGGGCCGGCTGTGGTTCTGCGGCCGCAAGACCCAGCGCGTGGAAACCGCGCACGGCACGCTGCACACCGAGCAGGTCGAACCCGTGTTCAACCTGCATCCGGAGGTCCGGCGCACTGCGCTGGTGGGCATCGGCGAGCACGGCAGCCAGCGGCCGGTGCTGTGTTTCGAACTGCGGCCCGGTATCGCGCGCTCGCGCCGCGCCGCCGTGGCCGACGCGCTGCGCGCGATCGCCGCGGCGCATGCGCACACCGCGCGCATCGAACGCTTCCTGTGGCATCCGCGCTTTCCGGTCGACATCCGCCACAACGCCAAGATCGGGCGCGAGACACTGGCGGCGTGGGCCGCGGCGCGGGCAGGAATGCCATGAGGTCTTCCCGCGCTCCCGCGGATCGAGCGGCTCCGCCATGCGCCGCATCCACGACAGCAACGGCATCGACAAAGGGCTGAACGAATGAAGATCCTGGTTACCGGCGGCGGTGGATTCCTGGGGCAGGCGCTGTGCCGCGGCCTGGTCGAGCGCGGGCATCAGGTGATCAGCTTCAATCGCGGCCGTTACCAGGCGCTGGCGGCGCTGGGCGTGGGCCAGGTGCAGGGCGATCTGGCCGATGCGCATGGGCTCGCGCATGCCGCCGCCGGAGTCGAGGCGATCTTCCACAACGCGGCCAAGGCCGGCGCCTGGGGCAGCTACGCCAGCTACCACTCGGCCAACGTGATCGGTACGCAGAACGTGCTGGACGCCTGCCGCCGGCACGGCATCGTGCGGCTGGTGTACACCTCCACGCCCAGCGTCACCCACCGCGCCACCCATCCGGTGGAAGGCGGCACCGCCGACAGCGTGCCCTACGGCGAAAACTTCCAGGCGCCGTACGCGGAAACCAAGACGCTCGCCGAGAAGGCCGTGCTCGCGGCCAACGATGCTTCGCTGGCGACGGTCGCACTGCGGCCGCGGCTGATCTGGGGACCGGGCGACCAGCAGATCCTGCCGCGGCTGGTGGAACGCGCGCGCGCCGGACGCCTGCGCATCGTCGGCGACGGCCGCAACCTGGTGGACACGACCTATATCGACAACGCCGCGCAGGCGCACTTCGATGCGTTCGAGCGCCTGCGCGTGGGCGCCGCCTGCGCCGGGCGCGCCTACTTCATCTCCAACGCCGAGCCCAGGCCGATGGGCGAAGTGCTCAACGCGCTGCTGGAGGCCGCCGCCGCGCCGCGCGTGGACAAGCACCTCTCGTTCAAGGCCGCCTACCGCATCGGCGGCGCATGCGAAGCGCTGTGGAAAGCGCTGCCGCTGAAGGGCGAGCCGCCGATGACGCGGTTCCTGGCCGAACAGCTCAGCACCACCCACTGGT
>DATHAV010000370.1:0-2993 GCA_035296505.1 Pseudoxanthomonas sp. | reverse complement strand
CGGGCAGCCGCGCCGCGCAGAACCGCCTGCAGCCCGGCGACGTCGTGGTGGCCGCCAGCTCGGGCGAATTCACCGATCTCGCCGGCTTCCGCGCCAGCTTCGAACGCAAGCCGGCGCAGCTGGTGCTGAGCATCCGCCGCGGCAACGGCGGCGGAAACCTGATCATCCAGTAAGACGCCTGTGACGGGTTGTTAATGGGGGCCTGCTGTAGCTTGGCGCACCCTCTATGCGCCGCAGGCGCCTTATCCCGGAGATCTCCCCATGAACAGCCCCAGCGCCAGCACCAGCAGCACCGCTAGCGAAACCGCCACCGCCACCGCCACCGAAACCATGAAGAACAACCTCGGCGAAGCCGGTTCGCACCTGAAGTCCGCGGCGTCGGCCGCCGGCTACCCCATTCGTAGTGCGGCCGGTTCGGCCGGCGAGGAGCTGCGCATCGGCAAGGCCAGCGTCAAGGCCGAGCTGGCGGAGGGCGCGCTGTCGGGCATGGCGGCGGCGGAGTCCGGCCGCGCCGCGGCGATGGAGCAGGTCGACGTACTGATGGACAAGAGCCGCGACCTGATCGACAGCGCCGCCGAACTCATCCGCGAGCGCCCGCTGGCTTCGTTCGGCATGGCCTTCGTCTCGGGCTGGATCATCGCCAAGCTGGCGCGCGGCAACAAGTAAGCGCGCCGGGTGAGCGCCTCCCGTTCCAATCCCGATCCGGACGCCGCCCGGGCACGCCCGGGCGCGCCCGACCTGGCCGATTCGCTGCGCGAGGTTGGCGCCGCGGCCCGCGCTGGATTCAAGGAGGCCGGCAGCGGCGCGAAGGCCTTCCGCTCGCTGGTGGCGGCGGATTTCTCGCTGGCGCGCAGCGCCTTCGGCCGCACCCTGGCCATGACCGGGGTGGCGATCGTCTTCGGCGCCTCGTGCTGGCTGCTGCTGATGGCGACGTTGATCGTGTTCATGAGCAGCCAACTGGGCCTGCCCTGGGCGGCGTCGACGCTGATCGGCACGCTGCTCAGCGGCGGCGTCGCGGCTTGGGCGGCATGGCGCGCCGCGCATTACTTCGACCACACCCGGATGCAGGCCACGCGCCGGCAGCTGGCGCGCCTGGGCATCGGCGAGATGGCCGATTTCGTGCCCGATGCCGATTCCCCCGCCTCCGCGCGCAGCGCCTTGCGCGCGCCGCCGACGGCTCGCGGCGGAGGCACGCCCGTGGGCAGGAACGGAGTGGAGGTCAGCCCGCCATGAGCAAGCCGAAGGTCAGCTTCGAACACCTGATCGACAAGGTGCGCCAGGCCGAGGACGTGCTGGAGCAGCACGAGCGCGCGGTCGGCGCCGCCTGTCGCCGGTTCGGCGACGCGTGGCGCGCGGGCTGGACACCGCTGCGCATCATTTCGGTCGGACTGGTGACCGGGTTCCTGGTCGGCCGCGCCGAGCCGATGTCCAAGGTCAGCGGCCCGCGCCTGCTGCAAATGATCAACACCCTGTCCGGGCTGTTCGCCTCGTTCAAGGTCACCGGCGCGGCCAAGCACGCCGAAGCCGCGGCCGAGGAGGTGGCGGTCGCCGCGCACGGGGCCGCCGCGGCGCCAGCGGTGGAGACGCCGCCGGAGGCCGCGACGCCCGCCGCACAGGGGCCGACCGAGCGCGTCCGCGCCTCGCGTCCGCATACCGGCGAATGGAGCGACGAGCCGCGGCCGGCCGAGGCCGCGACCGAAGTGTCCGAACGCTAGCCTGGCGCGCCGGCCCGCTTGCGTCTTTCGTCGAGCCTGCCTTGAGCACCCCTGCCGAGCCGACCGCGCCAGAAGAGAGCACGGCCCGGGACGGAGCGGCGCTGTCCGCGCATGCGCCGCGGCCGCGGGCCTCGCTCGCGCTGCTGGTGCTGACGTCGCTGGCGGTGGGCTACACGCTGTGGGCCGCCCAGGACCTGCTGCTGCCGATCCTGCTGGGGATGTTCTTCGCGCTGGTCGGCAATCCCATCATCCGCGCGCTGCGGCGCCTGCGCATGCCGCGCTTCGTGGCGGCGCTGTTCGTGCTGCTGGGCGGAATGTCGGCGGCGGCGGCGCTGGGCAACCAGCTGGTGGTGCCCGCCAGCGACTGGTTCCGCGACGTGCCGCAGCAGATCGTGCAGCTGGCCCCGAAGCTGCGCGAGATGGCGCGGCCGATGCAGGAGGCCAACGAGGTCGCCGAGAACATCGCCCGCGCCGCGGGCGGCGAGGACGACCGGCGCGTGGAGATAGTGCGCACCCAGGTCGACGATCCGTACAAGGTGCTGACGCGCATGCCGCGCCTGCTGGCTTCGCTGCTGGCGGTGGTGCTGCTGACGTTCTTCTTCATGGTCTACGGCGAAAGCCTGCAGCGCCACGCCATCGCCCTGCTGCAGCGGCCCCGGCAGAAGAAGTTCACCATGGGGCTGCTGCACTCGATCGAGCGCGAAGTATCGCGTTACGTACTCACCATCAGCGTGATCAACACGGTGATGGGGCTGCTGTTCGCCGTCCTTTTGTACGCGCTCGACGTGCCGCTGCCCGAGGCGCTGCTGTGGGGCACGCTGGTGGCGGTGCTCAATTTCGCGCCCTACGTGGGGCCGCTGATCGGCATCGTGCTGATGCTGCTGGTGGGGTTCGTGACCTACAGCGACCCGTGGCTGTCGCTGCTTCCGTCCGCGCTCTACCTGGTGCTCCACACCGTCGAAAGCCAGCTGGTGACGCCGATTGTGCTCGGCAAGCGCATGTCGCTGTCGCCGCTGGTGCTGATCCTGGCGCTGATGGTGTTCGGCTGGCTGTGGGGCATCATCGGCCTGCTGCTCGCGGTACCGCTGCTGGTGTGCGTGAAGCTGGTGCTGGCGCGCGTGGATGGGCTGGAGGGCTGGGCGCGCCTGCTGGAGTAGGTCTGTGAATCGGCGTGCGGGGCGGAAACCGCTTTGTCTCTATCGTTATCCGGGCGAACACCAGGCCGATGCCTGCGGTGGCGCATTCCAAACATGCTCACCTCTACGACTGGATCCTGGC
>DATHAV010000369.1:0-3567 GCA_035296505.1 Pseudoxanthomonas sp. | reverse complement strand
GCCACCGCGATCGGCATGTTCGTCGCGATTCCGGCGGTGTGGGCGTTCAACCGCTTCACCACCCGCGTGGACCGGCTCTCGGTGCGCTATGAAAGTTTTGCCGAGGAATTCAGTTCGATCCTGCAGCGCCAGTCGGGCGCGGACGAGTAACCCTAAGGCCCGCCATGACCGCCACCCTCTCCCAGCGCAAGCGGCGCAAGCTCAAGTCCGAGATCAACGTCGTGCCCTACATCGACGTGATGCTGGTGCTGCTCATCATCTTCATGGTCACCGCGCCGCTGCTGACGCTCAGCGTGGACGTCGACCTGCCGGTGGCCAACGCCAAGGCGGTGCAGGACAAGACCCTGCCGATCATCGTCACGGTCGGGGCCGACGGAGCGATGACCCTCGCCCTGCCCGAAGGCGAACAGCAGGCGGTGGACGCCGCCGGGCTGGAGAACACGCTGGCCGCCATCGCCCGCGAGGACCCGGACGTGCGCGTGGTGGTGGCCGGCGACGGCCAGGGCAGCTACCAGGGGGTGATCGACGCGATGCAGATCCTGCAGCGGGCCAAGGTCACCAAGGTCGGCCTGCTGACCCGGAGCAACGCCCCTGGTGGCAATGCACGCTGAGGCCCTCCACCACCGCCCCGAGCGCGGCCGGGAAGACCTGTGGCCGTCGGTGGCGCTGGCCGTCGGCGTGCACCTGGCGATCGCGCTGCTGTTCTTCCTCGGATCGATCTTCTCGTGGCAGCGCGACGCGCCCGCGGCGGCGGGGCTGCCGTCGCTGGAGGCGTCGCTGGACATTTCCGCCAGCGAAACCCGCGCCGCCGAGCGCGCCCTCCAGCGTGCCGAGGACATCGAGCCCCTGCCCACGCCGATCGAGGAGCCGGCGGAGGAAGAAACCGTTCCCTCGCCGCAGCCGCTCCCGGAGCCGCGCCCCCAGGATTCGCCGGTGCCGCAGCAGCAGGTGGCCCAGCAGCGCATCCCGGTGCCGGACACCGCCGAGCAGGACCGCGCCGACGACTTGGCCGTTTCGCGCGAGAAGGCTTTGCGCGAACAGGAAGAGAAGCGCCGCCAGGAGCAGATCGACCTGACCGAACGCCAGCGCCAGGAAGAGGCCGAGAGGCGCCAGCGGCTGGCCGCGCAGCAGACCGAGGAGGCCGAGCGGCAGAAGAAGCTCGCCGAGATCCGTCGCCAGCGCGCGCAGCTGGAGCGCGAGCAGGCCCTGGCCCAACAGAAGCTGCGGCAGATCAGCGAGGCGCGCGCGCGGCAGGCGGCGGCCGCCAGCGCCCAGTCCGGACCGGCGACAGGAAGCCCGCCTGCGGGCAACGGCGGAACCGACCCCAACCTGAGCGGCCAGTACGCCGCCGCGATCCAGCGCGCGGTGCTGAGCCAGTGGGTGCGGCCGGATTCGGTTCCGCTGGGGCAGAAGTGCTCCATTTCCATCCGCCAGCTGCCGGGCGGGGAGGTGGTCGAAGCCCGCGTGTCGCCCAGCTGTCCCTACGACGACGCCGGCAAGCGCTCGATCGAGGCGGCGGTCCTGCGCGCGCAGCCGCTCCCCTACCGCGGTTTCGAAAGCGTATTCCAGCGCAACCTGATCTTCAATTTCACCGCCCAGGACCAATGATCGCGTCGACACGATGGCGCTTTAACACCGGCTCCTTCACAGTGATCGAACGTTCACCTCGACGCCTCGTGGCGGATGCAGCTTCTCCCCCCGTTCCCGCAGACGAATAGATGCCCATGAAAAAACTGCCGCACTGGTTCGCCTTGTTCGTGTTCCTGCTGCCTGTCCTGGCCTCGGCGCAGGAGCAGGGCCTGGAAATCGACATCATCGGCGGCAACGCTTCGGCGCTGCCTATCGCCATCGTACCGATGCCCTACCAGGGAACCGCGGCCGCGCCGCCCACGGATGTCGCGGCGGTGGTGCGGGCGGACCTGGAGCGCAGCGGCGCGTTCCGCGCCCTGCCCGAAGCCAGCATTCTGGAACGACCGGTCCGCGGCAGCGAAATCCAGTACCCGACCTGGCGCGCGCTGCGCCAGGACTACCTGGTCGTGGGCCGCGTCGTCGATGCGGCCGGCGGCGGCTTCCGCGTGGAGTACGAGCTGTTCGACGTGGCCAAGCAGGAGCGCCTGCTGGGCCTGGCGCTGACCGCGCGCGCCAACGCCATGCGCGACGTGGCCCACCAGATGGCCGATGCGATCTACGAGAAGATACTGGGCGTGCGCGGCGCGTTCTGGACCCGCATCGCCTACATCACCCAGGCCGGCGTCGGTTCCGGCGCGCGCTACGCGCTGATGGTGGCCGATGCCGACGGCTACAATCCGCAGACCGTGGTGCGCTCGGCCGAGCCGCTGCTGTCGCCAGCGTGGAGCCCGGACGGGCGCAGGCTGGCCTACGTCAGCTTCGAGCGCGGCAACTCGTCGATCTACATCCAGGACATCGCCAGCGGCGCGCGCGAGCTGCTGACCAGCTTCCGCGGCATCAACGGCTCGCCCGCGTTCTCGCCCGACGGCACCCGCCTGGCGTTGACCCTGTCGCGCAGCGGCAATCCGGAAATCTACGTGATGGACCTGGGCAGCAAGCAGCTGACCCAGATCACCAACCAGTTCGCGATCGACACCGAGCCGACCTGGAGCGCGGACGGCAACAGCCTGTACTTCACCTCCGATCGCGGCGGCCGGCCGCAGATCTACAAGGTTTCGGCCCGGGGCGGAGGCGCTTCGCGGGTGACCTTCCAGGGCAACTACAACGCCTCGGCCACGGTGTCCTACGACGACAAGAAGATCGTGGTGGCGCAGGGCAGCGGCAACAACTACCGCATCGCGATGATGGACAGCAGCCTGGGTTCGCCGCGCTGGAGCACGCTGTCGCCCGGATCGCTGGACGAATCGCCCAGCTTCGCCCCCAACGCGAGCATGGTCCTGTACGCGGCGCGCGAAGGCCGGCGCGGTGTCCTGTATGCGGTGTCGGCCGATGGCCGGGTGCGCCAGCGCCTGGTCCTGGCCGAGGGAGACGTGCGCGAGCCGGCGTGGTCCCCTTACCGCGTGGTTCGCTAAAGCGTTGTTAAGCGTTAACATTGCATTTCGTTGTCCCCACCCCCCCTGCGCCAAGTAAAGGAATATCGATGAACACCACCACCCGCGTCATCATGCTTTCCCTGCTGTCCGTGGCCGTCCTGGCCGGTTGCAAGAGGACGGTGAAAGAAAACTCTCCCGCCGGCACCGCCGGCACCGGTACCGGCGCCTCCACCGGTTCGTCCACCGGCACCGCCGGCGGCGCCTACGGTCCCAACGATCTGGACTCCGACGCCTGCCTGCGCCAGCGCGTGGTGTACTTCGACCTGGATCAGGACGCGCTGAAGCCTGAGTTCCAGGCCATCGTCGCCTGCCATTCCAAGTACCTGCGCGACCGCCCGTCCGCGCGCGTCAACCTCGAAGGCAATGCCGACGAGCGGGGCAGCCGCGACTACAACATCGGCCTGGGCGAGCGCCGTGGCACAGCCGTGTCCTCGGCGATGCAGGCCCAGGGCGGCTCGTCGGGCCAGCTCAGCGTGATCAGCTACGGTGAAGAGCGTCCGGTCTG
>DATHAV010000368.1:0-2051 GCA_035296505.1 Pseudoxanthomonas sp. | reverse complement strand
CCCGCTAGAGCCAGTCATATTCCAGGCGACGGTGACGTCGGTGGAGTCGCAGGAAGAACCGAAGCGGCGCTGGCCCTGGGCGCTGCTGGTGCTGGTGCTGTGCGCGCTGGCACTGGCGGCGACCTGGTGGTGGCCGCGCGGCGGCGCGGACCTTTCCGCCGTCGGCGCGGGAGTGGCCGGCGACCCACTGATCGAGGTCGAAGCGTTGCCGGAACTGCCGCCGGCAACCCGGTTCGATTCCGCCACTGCGCTCTCCACCCACCCGGACCTGGCGCTGGTGCGGGACCCGGAGGAAGCGACGCTAGCCGCTCGGGCCGACTTCCTTGCCTGGTATGCCGCAAACCTCGGGGCGCTGGACAAGCCTCAGGAACAGGAAGCCGGTACTCCAGGAAAATCGCCGGAGGCGAACGATGCGGCGTTTTGATCGTAGCGTCCGCGTGTTGGGCCTATTGCTGGCGCTGTTGGCCTTGACCGCCACCGCCAGCGCGCCCGCACCCGGCGGAACGCCTGAAACGGTCCTGGCACCAGTGCCGCAGGCGCACCGCCCGAATCGAATCGACCCGCGACTGTTGGCTCCGGAGCAGCAGGCGGAGCTGGCGCGGCGCCTGGCCATGTGGGACACGCTGCCGCTGGCACAGCGGGCGGAGCGGCGTGCCCGTTACCAGGCGTGGCGCGCGCTGGAGGAGGGCGAGCGTGCGCGGCTGCGGGCCGCCGCCGCCGAACTGGCGACTCTCGATCCTGCGCAGGTACTGGCGCTGAAGGCGCAGTTCGCCGCGCTGGACGCGGTCGAGCGCCAGGGCTGGCGCCTGGGTCCGACCTTGGGAGCCGACTTCGCTGGGCTGGCGCCATTGATCGCGTTCGTGCCGGCGAGCCAGCGCGAGCCGTTGCTGTCGATGCTGCATGCGATGCCGGCGTCGCAGCGCGCGGACCTCGCGCGGCTGGCTCAGCGCACTCCGCCGCCGCAGCGCAACGCCCTGCGCGAGGCCCTGCTGCGGCTGACGCCTGCGCAGCGCGCCCAGTGGCTGCGGGATCGGCTCGCGGAATAGCGGCTCGTCCGGCACACGAGCGATACAGATTGTGCTGCCGGGCGGCACGCGTCGGATGCGGTAAGCGGAATCGGGGCATAGCTCATTGGGCCGGTGCGATGCTGGAAGCGATGCCAGCCTGTACCCGTGCTGATCCGTGTCCATTGATCGGGGCCACAGTGACTTAAGGGGCATGCCGGCGCTGCGGTGCAGCCGCTAAGCTGACGGACTGCATCTGGAGCAAACATATGAATCAGCCTGTGCGTCGCGGTCCTGTCGCCGCTTTTTTCGTCGGCCTGTGGGACGTGATGAATTTCACTCGCCGCCTGATCCTCAACCTGCTGTTCTTCGGCCTGCTGGCGCTGATCCTGGTGATCATGCTGGTGGCGATGGCACGCGGCAGCGGCGTCGCGCCGCTGGACGAGCGCACCACGCTGGTGATCGCGCCGCAGGGCCGGCTGGTCGAGCAGTACACCGCCGACCCGCTCAGCCGCGCGATCGCCAAGGAACTGGGCGATACGAGTGCCGATGAAATACAGCTGCGCGACCTGCTGCGCACCATCGAGGCGGCCAGCGCCGACAAGAACATCGAGCGCGTGCTGCTGCGCGTGGACGGGCTGGTGCCCAGCGGCTATGCGTCCATGCGTGAAGTCTCCGCGGCACTGGCCAGGCTGCGCGCGTCCGGCAAGCAGATCGTCGCCTTTGGGGAGAGCATGGACCAGGCGCAGTACCTGCTGGCCGCCCAGGCCGACGAGGTCTACCTGGACCCGATGGGCAACCTGGTGCTGGAAGGCCTCGGCCGCTACCGCCAGTATTTCCGCCAAGGCCTGCAGGAAAAGCTGGGCGTGGACGTGCACCTGTTCCGCGTTGGCGAGTTCAAGTCGGCGGCGGAGCCGTACATCCTCGACGCCGCGTCGCAGGAGTCCAAGGAAGCCGACCTGTACTGGATGAACGACATCTGGCAGCGGTACCTGGCGGACATCGCCAGAGCCCGCAAGCTGACGCCGCAACAGCTGGCGGCCGGGA
>DATHAV010000367.1:0-4469 GCA_035296505.1 Pseudoxanthomonas sp. | reverse complement strand
CCGTTGAGCAGCAGGATCTCGCCCGGCTTGAAGCTGGCGACCTCCGCGGCGGTGATCGTGTCCAGGCATACGCGGCGGCCCTTGGAAGTGTCGTGGGTCAGCATGGGCCAGTCCTCCAGCGAGGGCGGCTGCAGCGCGACCGGGCCGCTGCCGTCCAGGGTGAAGTGCGCATGCCGGGTGGCGGCGCAATTGGGGATCATCGCCACCGGCAGGTTGGCCGCGTGGGTGGGGAAATCCCTGACCTTGACGTCCAGCACCGTGGTCAGGCCACCGAGGCCCTGGGCGCCGATGCCCAGCGCGTTGACCTTCCCGTACAGCTCCAGGCGCAGTTCCTCGGCGCGATCGGACGGACCGCGGGCCTGCAGGTCGGCGATGTCGATCGGCTCCATCAGCGATTCCTTGGCCAGCAGCATCGCCTTCTCCGCGGTGCCGCCGATGCCGATGCCGAGCATGCCCGGCGGGCACCAGCCGGCGCCCATGGTCGGCACGGTCCTGAGCACCCAGTCGACGATCGAATCGGATGGATTGAGCATGGCGAACTTCGACTTGGCTTCGGATCCGCCGCCCTTGGCGGCGACGATGACCTCGACCGTCCCGCCGGGCACCACCTTCATGTTGACCACCGCCGGGGTGTTGTCGCGGGTGTTGGCGCGCCTGCCCGCGGGGTCGGCCAGCACGCTGGCGCGCAGCCTGTTGTCGGGGTGGTTGTAGGCTCGGCGCACGCCCTCGTTGGCCATGTCCTCCACGCCCATGGTGGCCTCGGGCCAGCGCACGTCCATGCCGATCTCCAGGAATACGGTCACGATGCCGGTGTCCTGGCAGATCGGGCGGTGGCCCTCGGCGCACATGCGCGAATTGATCAGGATCTGGGCGATGGCGTCGCGCGCGGCCGGCGACTCCTCGCGCTCGAAGGCCTGGGCCAGGTTCCGGATATAATCGACCGGATGGTAGTAGCTGATGTACTGGAGCGCGTCGGCGATGGACTGGATGAAGTCCTCCTGGCGGATCTGGGTCACGGCGCTGAAGGGCTCTACTTTCGGGGCCGATAGTGTAACCTCAGCCGCCGCTTCGCCCTGCCCGCCTGGGTCCAGAGCGCCTGCCGGCGCAGGGATCCATCGAGCACCGGAGCCATCCAGGGCGATATGCAATGACCGCTTTGCCGCTGTCGCCACCTCCGTTCCGGCCGCTCAGGCAGCAGGTCGAGCAGCTTTACGGCAGGCTTTGGGAAACCACCACCGACGCGGTCCTGATCCTGGACATGGACAGCGTCATCGTTTCCGCCAATCCCGCGGTGCTGGACGTGCTGGGATACCTGCCCGAGCAACTGGTCGGGCAGAACATCGAGATCCTGCAGCACGCTCGCCACCGCGAGGGACATCGTCGCGGGATGCGGCGCTACCTCGAGAGCGGAATCCGCACCCTGGACTGGCGCGCCACCGAGATCGTGGCCATCCGCGCCGACGGCAGCGAGGTGCCGGTGGATATTTCCTTCGCCGACGTCGAGCTGGAGGGCCAGCGCCTGTTCGTCGGCTTCCTGCGGGACATCAGCCCGCGCAAGCGCGCCGAAGAAGCGCTCTTGAACGAGAAGGAACGCGCGCAGACCACGCTGCGTTCGATCGCCGACGGCGTGATCACCACCGACGTCGAAGGCCGCATCACCTTCCTCAACACCGCCGCCGAACTGCTGACCGGCTGGCAGCAGCACGAGGCGCTCGGGCGCGGCTGCGGCCAGGTCCTGCAGCTGCTCGAGGAGGACAAGGCCGGCACCGCGCCGGACCTGGTCGCGCTGACGATAGCCAACGGCGTTGCCGTGGAGTTCGGCAACCGCACCCTGCTGATCCGGCGCGACGGCGAGGTATTTTCGACCGAAGGCTCGGTGGCGCCGCTCACCGATCGCAGCCGGCAACTGGTCGGCGCCGTCATCGCCTTCCGCGACGTGTCGCTGTCGCGGCGGATGGCGGCGGAGATCAGCCACCAGGCCCGGCACGATCCGCTGACCGGGCTGGTCAACCGCACCGAGTTCGACCGGCGCCTGCGCGCCGCGATCAGGGACGCGAGCCTGAGCGGCACGCGGCACTCGCTGCTGTACCTGGACCTGGACCAGTTCAAGGTCGTCAACGACACCTGCGGCCACACCGCTGGCGACGAACTGCTGCGCCAGGTCTCGACCCTGCTCAAGGCCGCGCTGCGCAAGACCGACGTACTGGCCAGGCTGGGAGGCGACGAATTCGGGGTGCTGCTGGAGAACACCGCACCGGAGGCTTCCCGCGCCATGGCCGACACCCTGC
Source organism: Pseudoxanthomonas sp. (assembly GCA_035296505.1). Taxonomy (GTDB): domain Bacteria; phylum Pseudomonadota; class Gammaproteobacteria; order Xanthomonadales; family Xanthomonadaceae; genus Pseudoxanthomonas_A. The sequence goes on along the minus strand of DATHAV010000367.1, from coordinate 2,181 downwards.
GGCGAGCGGCCTCGGACCTCGCCTTCAGCTGGCATGGGAAGCGTTTTCCGGTCGCGGCCAGCATCGGTCAAGTGGATTTCCACGATGGCAGCATGACCCCGATCGAGATCCTCAGCACCGCCGATGCCGCGTGCTATGTGGCCAAGGACCAGGGCCGCAACCGGATCCACACCTATAGCCCGCAGGACGAGGCGCTGGCGCGCCGCTATGGCGAAATGGAGTGGATCGGGCGCATCAACCGGGCGCTGGAGGAAGACCGCCTGTTCCTGCACGCGCAGCCCATCTTCTCGCTGCAGGGTGGCGAGGTCCTGCACCAGGAAGTGCTGCTGCGGATGCGCGACACCGACGGCAGCACCGTCATGCCGATGGCGTTCATTCCCGCCGCCGAGCGCTACGGCCTGATGCCGACGCTGGACCGCTGGGTCATACGCACGGTGCTGGCGCGGCTGGCGGAGGCCGCCGGCGCTGCCAACCGGATGTTCGCCATCAATCTGTCGGGCGCATCGCTGGCCGACGACGGCCTGGCCGCCTACGTGCACGAGGCGTTCGCCGACAGCGGCGTGGACGCCTCCCTGATCTGCTTCGAGGTGACCGAAACGGCGGCCATCGGCAATCTGGCCAAGGCCTCGGCGCTCATGGCCCAGCTCAAGACGCTGGGCTGCGCGTTCGCGCTGGACGACTTCGGCAGCGGCATGTCCTCCTTCGCGTACCTCAAGCACCTGCCGATCGATTTCCTGAAGATCGACGGCGGCTTCGTGTGCGACCTGATGATCGACCCGATCGACCAGGCCATGGTCGAGTCGATCAACCATATCGGCCACGTGATGGGGTTGCGCACCATCGCCGAGTTCGCCGAGGACGAGCGGATCGTCCAGCGCCTGCGCGAGATTGGGGTCGACTACGCCCAGGGCTACGCGCTGGCCAAGCCGGCGCGGCTGGACTGAAGGTACCGCGGCGCTGCGCCGGGCCGTGCATCGGATGCGACAAAGCGCGCCCGCATGGCCCGGGCGCCGCGCTAGCATGGCGGCACCTACGTTCCCGCCTGCCGCCATGGCCATCGCCGCACCCCGCTCCCTCGCGTTTCCCCGCAGCGAACAGCTGTTCTGGCTGCTGCATATCGGCGGCTGGGGCGGCTACTTCAGCCTGGGCTACCTGTCGGCGCTGGCCTACGGCAAGCCGCCCGGCTACTGGATGGTGCCGCTGGCGGCCGCCGCCACCGGGGCGGCGGTCACGCTGGGGCTGCGCCTGTTGCTGCGGGCGTTCTGGGGCCAGCCGCCGCGGCGACTGCTGGCGGCGATGGTGGTGCCGGTGCTGGCCTCCTCGGCGATCATGGACCGGGTCTGCCGCAACGTGAGGGCGGAGATCTGCCCCAGCTGCATGCACGACAGCCGCATGGCGCACATCGCCTCGTCGCTGAGCTACATCTACGTGATCCTGGCCTGGGTCGGCCTGTACCTGGGCATCAAGTACTACCGGCAGCTGCAGGACGAAACCCAGCGCGCGCTGGCGGCGCGCGGCATGGCCCACCAGGCGCAGCTGAAGATGCTGCGCTACCAGCTCAATCCGCATTTCCTGTTCAACACGCTCAACGCGATCTCCACGCTGGTGATGGACCGCGACAACGCCACCGCCAACCGCATGGTGCAGAGCCTGTCGGCGTTCCTGCGGCACTCCCTGGACAACGACCCGATGCAGCGCGTCACCTTGCGCCAGGAGCTGGACGCGCTGACCTTGTATTTGGGAATCGAGAAGATCCGCTTCGCCGAGCGGCTGCAGGTCGAAACCGACATCGCCGAGGACTGCTGGCGCGCGCTGCTGCCCAGCCTGTTGCTGCAGCCGCTGGTGGAGAACGCCATCAAGTACGCCGTGGCCTGCGAGGTCGCCGGCGGGCGCCTGCGCATCGAGGCGCGGCGCCGCGAACAGACGCTGGTACTGAAGGTGGTAGATGACGGGCCCGGCTGCCTGGCGCTGGAGGGCGACGACCTGCCGCCCGGCAGGGGCGTGGGCCTGCGCAACACGCGCGAACGCCTGAAGGTGCTCTACGGCGACGCCGGCGGTTTCGTCATTCGCAACCTTCCCAAGGGCCTCGAGGTGTGCCTCTCGCTGCCGTTCGAAACCACGGCCACGGCGGAGCGGCCATGAGCGCGCAGGCCGGCGACGCCGCGACAGGGCTTTCGGCCC
>DATHAV010000366.1:0-1757 GCA_035296505.1 Pseudoxanthomonas sp. | reverse complement strand
ACTGCTGCGGGGCGAACCGGATCCGACGCTGCCCGGCATCGCCGCCTGGGCCGACCAGCTGCGCGAGAACGATCCCGATCTGGGCAAGCGCAGCGCCAGGTGGCACTACGTCAACCTGCCGGAAGGCCGCTGCAGCTACCTCGCCTCGCGCGACTGCCGCAACGGCGACTGCGTGGTCGAAGCCATCCGCCGCCAGACCGCCATCCTGGCCGACCGGTCCAGGCCGCGCGCCGAGCGCATGCAGGCGCTGAAGTTCGTGGTCCACTTCGTCGGCGACGTGCACCAGCCGCTGCACGCGGGCTTCGGGCGCGACCGCGGCGGCAACGACGTGCAGGTCAACCTGGAGGGCAAGGGCAGCAACCTGCATTCGCTGTGGGACCGCCTGCTGCCGGAGTCGAGCGGCCTCAACGAGGCGGCGCACCTGGCCCACCTGCGCAAAGGGCCGCGGCCGAGATCGAGGCAGGGCACGGTGGAGGACTGGGCCCGCGAATCCTGCAGGATCGTGTCTTCCCCGGGCTTCTATCCCGCAAGCGCCAAGATCGAACCGGCGTACCTGGAGCGCTGGCGGCCGGTCGCCGACGCGCGCATGCGCCTGGCCGGAAAGAGGCTGGCGCACGTGCTCAACGAAGCGTTAGGCGGATCCGCTCCCTAGCCTCGCGCTTCTCCGTCCGCCCCGCGCGATCGGCATGCGCCGCATCAGCGAGTCAACCAGCTCTACGGCGCCGGCGAATCGCTGGAGCGCCTGCAGCGCAGCGGCGCGCGCTTCTTCAACAGCTGCATGATGGCCACCGCGCTGGGCGCGGCGGTGTCCGACGGGCTAGAGGAGGGGCGCATCGTGTCTGGGGTCGGGCCAGTACGACTTCGTCGCCACGGCCCACGCGCTGGAGGATGCGCGCAGCGTGCTGATGTTCCGCGCGGTCCGCGAGGACGCCGGACAGGCCGGTTGCAACGTGCGCTGGAACTACGGGCGCGGGTCCTCGCGGCTAGTCCGGAGCGAAGTTCACCGGCACCCTGAACCGCCTCGCCACCGGTTTGCCATTCTCTATTGCGGGCGTGAACTTCCACGCCCTGACCGCGTCGAGCGTGACCTGATAGAACACGCCTGCCGGATTCGAACTCTCAACCACCACATCGGTGACGCTGCCGTCGGCGGCGACGTCCACTAGCAGGATGACGTGGCCGCCAATGTTCCAATCCGCCGCCACCGATGGGTAACGCGGCGGCGTACCGTGGAATCCGGTTATCTGCGGTGGACGGAGCGGCGTATCGTAGACCCCATGTGGCATGAGGCGATCCGCGGCCGCTGCAGCCGGGACCTGTGGCTGTGCAGCCCATGCCGCGAACGCGACGGGGGCTGCAGCGATTGCAGCGAGCCCGACGCCCAGTCGCGAACGACAGATTGAGGCTAAGGGTTGTTTGAGCATGGGCGATGCGCTTCTTGGAGGATGGGGCCCGCTACAGTGGCAGCCCAGCGGCAGCGGACGAATCGCGAGCTGGGCCTTGAGCATGGCTTTGCCTTACGCACGCCGCAAGTGGGATGCGAGGCCACGACCGCTGGTCGTAAGCAAGTTCCTGGTTCCGGCACATGCAGTGCCAACACGGCCACGCGCCGCCAAGCTCAGGACCCTGATGCGCGCCGCCGGCGCGCGCCACGAGGACCACGAGGCGCTGGCCCGCATGGGCTGGACCGGGCGCGCGGGCTGTCGGGCTGGATCGAGGCCAGGCTGGTCGGCCTGGCCCTGCGGGAAACCGGCGCC
>DATHAV010000365.1:0-4420 GCA_035296505.1 Pseudoxanthomonas sp. | reverse complement strand
CCATCGCCATTCCGCCTTGTTGCGATGTCGAAGATCGAAACGGTGCGGCCACCGCCACCGGCGCGCACGGCAACTGTGAGCTGAGGCCGCCCTATGCCGCGCCGCCGGAGAGCTTGTCCGCGGACTGGAACAGGATCCAGCTGGTGGCGATGAACTTGTCGCCGGACTGGGGGCGATTGCCGCGGTGGGTGTGGGTGAAGGCGGTGGGCGCGAACAGCAGGCTGCCGGTGCGCGGCCGGATGCGGCGCCGCTGGAATAGGAATTCGGTTTCGCCCTGCTCGAACCCGTCGTTGAGGTACAGCGTCCACAGCAGGTGCCGGTGCAGGGTTTCGGCACCGGCGTCGCGCGGGTACAGCTCGCAGTGCCAGTACGGGTAGCCGCCTTCGCCGGCGGCGTACCACTGCAGGTTGATCACGCCGGGCCGCAGGCAGGTTCGCGCCAGGTCCGCCACGGCATCGTCGTCCATGGTGGCGAAGTCCTCGGCCCGCACGCGGCGCGATTGGCCATCGGTGCCGGTCCGCTGCAGCATCAGCGGCGAGATCAGCGCCTGCGGATAGCGGCGCAGGTAGCGCTGCAGGCCCGCGAACACCGCCTGCTGCAGGTGCTGCTCCACGTCCTGCCAGGCGGCATTGCCGCTGATCCGCAGGTCGCGGCTGTGCTTGAGCTCCGGATAGACCCCGCCGCCGATTTCGCCGGGCCGCAGCGCCGCGGCGTCCGCATGCAGCCGCGCCACGATCGCGCCGCAGGCGGCTGCATCGACCGCATCGTCGTAGACCTCGATGAAATCTTCCGGTGTCGCACCCACGGCTCACCTCTCCTTGCGGTCAAGATCACGCCAGTTCACGCAGACATGGCGGACGAAGAAATCGCCAGCGATAGATCGAATGCACCGGATCCCGAGCATGGCGCTTCGCCATTGTCCTGCCTGATCCCGGCCATGCAAGTCGCGCTCGCACGGTTCGAACCGCCGGGACCGCGCTAGATGATGCGCAGCGTTATCGCCTTGAGCACCGCGCGCGTGCGGTCGCGGGTGCCCAGCTTGTCGAGGATGGTGGAGACGTAGTTCTTCACCGTGCCCTCGGCCAGGAACAGGCTGCGCGCGATCTCCTTGTTCGAGTAGCCGCCGGCGAGCAGGCGCAGGATCGCCACCTCGCGCTCGCCGAAGCGGTCGGTCGGCGGAGCTTCGTCGCGGAAGCGGAAGCGCGCGCGCACCGGGTCGGTGCTGACCGGCTGCAGCAGGGTTTCGCCCGCGGCCGCGCGCGCGATCGCATCGCGCAAGTCTTCCGGCGCGGCGTCCTTGAGCAGGAAGCCCTGCGCGCCGGCCTCGGTCGCGCGCAGCAGCAGGCCGCCGTCGTCGAACGTGGTCAGCAGCAGCAGCGGCGTGCGATCGCCGCGCTCGCGCAGCCGCAGCAGCGCTTGGATCCCGTCCAGGCCGGGCATGCGGATGTCGCTCAGGATCACGTCCACGGGATGCCCGGCCAGGCGCTGCAGCAGTTCCTCGCCGTCGCCGGCCTCGAACGCCACGCCGATGCCCTGGCGCTCGAGCAGCGCGCGCAGCCCGGCGCGCACCAGCGTCTGGTCGTCGGCCAGCGCCACCGTCAGCGCGGCGGTCATGCCGGCATCCTCGCCTCGATGCGCAATCCGCCGCGCGCGGTGCGCCCCAGATCGAGCGTGCCGTGCATCGCCGCGATCCGCTCGCGCATGCCGGCGATGCCGTTGCCCTCGCTCACCGGGCCGCGTACGCGCCCGTCGTCCTCGATGCGCAGGCGGATGTGCGTGCCTTCCCGGGCCAGGTGCACGTGCACGACCTGCGCGCCGGCGTGGCGCGCGGCGTTGGTCAATGCTTCCTGCACCAGGCGCAGCACGGCCTCGGCCTGCGCCGGATCGGCGATGCGCAGCTCGGGATCCACCTGCAGCGCCAGCGCGGGCCGGGGCATGGCCCCGGCCAGTGCGCGCAGCGCGGTTTCCAGGTCCAGGCCCCCGCTGTCGCGCATGGCCTGGACCACGCCGCGGATGTCGCCCAGCAGTTCCTGCGAAAGCCGGTGGGCCAGGCGCACTTCCTCGCCTCCGGCGAACGCCGGATCGTCGGCGAGCGCGCGCAGGTGCAGGGTCATCGCGGTGAGCTTGTGCCCGGCCACGTCGTGCAGGTCGCGGGCCATGCGCAGGCGCTCGGCATCGCGGGCGCTGTCGGCCAGCAGCGCGCGGGTGGCCAGCAGGTCGGCGTTGACCAGGGCCAGGCGGTCGCGCGCCTGCGAGGCGGTGCTGGCGAAATGGCCGATCAACAGCGCGAAGGCCTGGAAGCCGCTGTAGATCAGCACGCTCAGGAACGGGGCCGGATGGTCGGCCTGCCGCAGCAGCAGGAAGAACGCCACGTCGATCGCCAGCACCGCGAGGATCGTGCGCCGCAGCGGCCACAGCATGCTCAGCTGCGCGGCCAGCACCACCAGCAGCACCGGCGTGGTGCCGCCACGCGGGGCAAGCCACACCAGGCCCAGCGCGGACGTAGCCGCGAGCGCGAGCAGCAGGTGCCGCGCCTGTGTGGTCAGGCGCGGCAGGTCGACCAGCAGGCACGCCAGCAGGAACGCCGCCATCAGCGTCCACGCCGGCACCTGGATCGCATCGGCCTCGCTGCGCAGCGACAGCCCCACCGCCGACCACGTCAGCAGCAGGGCCAGGTTGAGCGGCGCCAGCAGTTCTCGCAGATGGTTGCGCATGCCGCATGCTGGGCCGCGTCCGCGGCGCTGGCAATGGATGGGCCGTCGAAAGTGACTTCCGGCACCTAAAAGTAATGACTGGCGGCAGCTCCCCGGTGCGTCGACGGAATCCACACTGGCCCTACACCCACTGCCGCGAGACCTTCCCATGCGCATCGCCAAGCTGCTTGTTACTGCCGCCGTACTGACCGCGCTGCTGACCGCCGTTTCCGCCAGCGCGGCAGAGCTGACCGTTCACCTGAGCGAGGTGCGCGCCTCCGGGGGCGTGATCAAGCTGGCGCTGGTCGATTCGCAGGCGGCGTTCGACGGCAAGGCGCCGCCGCTGCAGGCTACGGGCGCGGCGCCAAACGGCGAAAGCGCAACCTTCATTTTCAAGAACCTTGCGCCGGGCAGCTACGCGGTGATGGCGACCCACGACGAGAACGGCAACGGCAAGATGGACAGCAACGCGCTGGGCATGCCGCAGGAGGGCTACGGCTTCAGCAACAACCCGAGGGTGATGCGCAAGCCGACCTGGGACGAGGCGCGCTTCGAGGTGGTCCAGGCCGGGACCGCCATCGACATCGTGCTGCGCTGAGGCCCGCCATGGACCGGCGCCGCTTCCTGCGCAACCTTCTCTCCGGCGCCACCGCGCTGGCGCTGGCCCCGCCGCTGCTGCACGGCCCCCGTGCGCTGGCCGGCGAGAGCAGCGTGTTCGCCGCTGCACTGGAGCGCCATCCGTGGCTGGCCGGGTGGAAGAGCGTGGCCGGCGAATCGCTGCCGCCTGTCGCCCTGGACATCGAAGGCCGCTTGCCCGACGGCTTCGCCGGCACGCTGTACCGCAACGGCCCGGCGCTGTTCGAACGCGACGGCTTCCGCTACGAGCACTGGTTCGACGGCGACGGCATGGTTCACGGCTGGAACTTCCACGACGGCCGTATCACGCATTCCGCGCGCATGGTGTCCACGCCCAAGTATCGCCGCGAGCAGAAGGCCGGGCGCTTCCGCACCATGGCGGCCGGGACCACGGTCCCCGAGGCCGAACCGGTGCGCAATAACGACCACGCCAGCACCGCCAACACCTCGGTGATGGCGCTCGACGGCCGCCTGTTCGCGCTGCAGGAGGCCGGCTCGGCGTTCGAGCTGGACCCGGATTCTTTGCGGACTCTCGGACCGGTGACTTTCCGCGACGATTTGGCCGGGATTCCGTTCTCCGCCCACCCGCTGCGCGACCGCGACGGCAGCGTGTGGAACTTCGGCGCCATCGCACTGATGGGCGGCAGCGGCCTGCTGGTCTGGCACCTGGACGCGGCCGGCGGAGTGCTGAGCGCGAGCACCCTGGACACCCCGCAGCAGAGCTACCTGCACAGCTTCGCCATGACCGACCGGCACCTGGTGTTCGTGCTGGTCCCGTTCCGCCACCGGCAGGCCGGCGCGTTCTTCGAGCGCCTGCGCTTTACCCAGGACCAGGCCTGCCGGGTGGCGGTGGTCGACAAGAACGCGCCGGACCAGGCGCGGTGGTTCGAAGTCGACTTCGCCGCGATCTACCACTTCGGCGACGCGTTCGAGCGCGACGGCCGCATCGTGGTGCGCACCGTGCGCCATGGCAACGTGGAGGCCGCGCGGTCGCCGATGCAGGGCGCCATGAACGGGCTTGCCGAGGTTGTCGATTCGGAGCCCGAACTGGCCGAGCTGCATCTGGACCTGCGCAGCGGCCGGGCGAGCTG
>DATHAV010000364.1:0-2881 GCA_035296505.1 Pseudoxanthomonas sp. | reverse complement strand
CGCTCGGCGCCTTCGCCGATCAGCAGCACGTGCGGCGAGTGCTCCAGCACCGCGCGCGCCAGCGTGATCGGATTGCGCACGGTGGAGACGCCGGCGACCGCGCCGGCGCGGCGGCCGTGCCCGTCCATCAACGCGGCGTCGAGCTCATGCCGCCCGTCCGCGGCGTAGACCGCGCCCTTGCCGGCGTTGAAGCGCGGCGACTCCTCCAGCACCACCACGGCCGCCTGCGCCGCGTCCAGCGCGCTGCCGTCATTCGCCAGCACGCTCTCGCCGGCGCGCAATGCGCGTTCCAGATCGGAATGGATCGCCTGCTCTTCGGCGCGGTCCAGGGACTCGCGTTCGATCACGCCGGCACCGCCGTGGATGACGAGCGCGTAGAAAGAATCGGAATCGGGCATGGCGTACCGGCCGGGATCGAGGAAGCGAAAGGATACGTGCTCACCGGTGACCGCGGCCTGATATCGAAAGCAGCCCCTGCGTCCCGATAAGGCAAATACGTTGCGTGGCCTACCTCGATGCAGTGCAATGATTTACCGATGGCGCAGCGCCGGTGTGGGATCCGGTCACCGACACCGGCATGGTGCTCATGATGCCGACCACCGACGATCGGGCAATAGCGGCCACCGCGGGCGGCAAATCGGTATCAGCCGCATGGCCGCAGTGCGTGGCGGCGACGATCCGGAAAATGTTGCTGCCTAGTCCCCGCCAGGCACATTCAGGCGGCGCACCTGCTCGGCATCGCAGCTATGTTCGACAGGCGGCTGGTGCTTTTCATGTCTTGCGGCCCGCCGCCCACGATGGGGAGCGGTCGCACGCGCCGTGCCGGCTAGGGCAGGAAACGCACCGCGGCGGTAGTGCCCACGCCGGGCTGGCTCTCCAGGTCGATCTTCCAGCCGAAGCGTTCGCACAGGCGGCGCACGATCGACAGGCCCAGGCCTATGCCCTGCGGACGTGTGGATTCGGCGCGATAGAAAGGTTCGAACGCGCGCGCGATCGCTTCCTCTTTCATGCCGATGCCGGTGTCGCGGACGATCACCCGATCCTGCTCCAGGATCACGTCGATGCGGCCGGTGTCGGTGTAGCTGCAGGCGTTGCGCAGCAGGTTGCTGACCACCACATGCATGACCCGCGGCGGCGCGTGCAGGCGCGGCCTGGCGCTGCAGGTGACCTCGAGTGCGACCTGTTTGCCTATCAGCAGCGCGCGGGCGTTGTCGGCTTCTTCCATGAGAATGTCGGCGATGTCGAAATCTTCGCTTTGGGGCTCGACGTCCGCTTCCCGGGCCAGGATCAGGAACGCATCGACGACCGCCTCCATGTCGCGACCGGCGCGCTGGATGCGCTGCAGCGCGCGGATCATGCGCGGCGAGGATTCCTCGGCCATGGCCATGTCGCTGGCCACCCGGATGACCGTCAGCGGCGTGCGCAGTTCGTGACTGGCATCGCGGGTGAAGTCGCGCTCGCGGGCGACATGCGCGGACACGCGCTGCGACAGGCCGTGAAGGGCCGCCGCCAGCTGGCGCGCTTCGCCTTGCACGTCCGGCGGCAGTTTGTCGGCCGCCAGGTTGCTCGCGTCGGGCTGCCGCGGATCCCACTGCGAGACCTGGCGCGCCAGCCAGTTGACCGGCGACACCAGCCGTTTGGACGCGCGATAGGTCAGCCACGACACCGCGTACAGCGCAATCAGGATCAGGATGATCGGCAGCGTGCCGAACCAGAACGCGATGCGCTCGACCTGCGTGGTGAGAAACACCAGGTACAGCCGGCCCTGAGGCTTCTGGTCCACCAGCACCAGCAGGTCGTCGTCCTCGAGGTCGTGGAACCCAGGCCCGAGGTCACGCAGGTTTTCCGGCAGCACCAGCCGGGAACCGCCGCGCGGCACCAGGTAGCCGCGCAGGTTGTAGGTGTTGGGAGGCGGCTGCGTACCGGAAGCGTCATGGAGCTGCCAGTAGTGCGCGGCCTCTTCCTGCATCGCCGTCTTGGCCATGCTGTGCTTGAACACGGCCGAGATCAGCAACGCGCCCGCCAGCAGCGCCAGGCTTGCCAGCACGGCCTGCACGATGAAAGCGATACGGATCTTGCGAGGCAACCCGTGCGGCATTCGTGGTTCCGTGGAATCCAGTGCGAAGTAACGCGCCGATCAATTCCAGACCGTCACGCGTTTTCAGGCGATGTCGGCGATCCGGTAGCCCGCGCTTTGCACCGTATGCAGCAGTGGCTTGTCGAACGGCTTGTCGATCACCTTGCGCAGGTTGTACAGATGGCTGCGCAAGGTATCCGAATCGGGCAACCCATTGCCCCAGATCTCGCGCTCGATTTCCTGCCGGGTCACCACGCGCGGCGATTCGCGCATGAGGATGGTCAGCAGGCGCAGGCCGATCGGCGAAAGCAGCAGCTCCGTGCCGGCGCGGGTGGCGCGCATGCTCACCGGGTCCAGCACCAGGTCGGCGACCTTGAGCACTTCGGCGCCCACCTGGCGGCGCTCGCGGCGGATCAGGGCGCGCAGCCGTGCCTCGAGTTCTTGGATCGCGAACGGCTTGGTCAGGTAGTCGTCGGCGCCCGAGCCGAGGCCGGTCAATTTGTCGTCGAGCGTGTCGCGCGCGGTCAGCATCAGCACCGGCGTGGACTTGCGGGCTTCGTTGCGCAGGCGGCGGCACAGCTCCATCCCGTCCATGCGCGGAAGCATCAGGTCCAGGACCAGCACGTCGTAGCTGTTTTCCACGGCAAGGCGGAAGCCGTCGAGGCCGTCGGTCGCATAGTCGACCTCGAAACCCTTGCCTTCGAGGTACTCGCCGATCATCTCGGAAATGTTTCGATTGTCTTCGACCACCAGCACCAGGCCAGCGGTTTCTTGTGTGGGGCGCATGGATCCTCCAATCAATCC
>DATHAV010000363.1:0-2073 GCA_035296505.1 Pseudoxanthomonas sp. | reverse complement strand
CCGACAGGCCGACTATGCGCCAGTCTGGCTTCATTTGGAGAGTAGCGATGGAATCACGCATCACGTGGTCGTGCTGTCTGCTTCTGGCACCGGGCATCAGCGTCTTGTCCGGGTGTGGGCCGTCGTCGCCGGACGCCGACGGCTCGGGTGCGGTCGACACGCCCCAAGCCTTCCAACGCAGTCTGGAGGGCATCTGGAGTACCGACTTTGCTCAGGGCGTCGGATCCACCTACGCGATCGAATACCAATCTGAATCCGGCCTGCGCGTCGTGCGCAACGGCATATGGTTGGATGGCAAGGTCGAGGACATCGATTTCAACAACCAGACGCTGGCGCTGCATATCGGCGAGAACGGCCTGAGCGAGACCGTGACCCTGCGAAAAATGCCCATTGTTGGCGGCGGGTTCACGCTGCGCGTGACCCATGCGGGCGGACAGGCCGATGAATTGGAATTCGTCCGCCGCTTGACCGACCGCGACCGCCAGGAGATCGGCATGGCGATCAGCCAGGAAGGGGCCGTCGTGCCGGCGACGTCGTGGTCCTGCGACAGCAACGCACCCGGCCCCAGCCTTCGTGCGAGGCTGGCGTGCAGCCACGAGGACTTCCGCTCGCTGGACGGCGACATGCGCGAGCAGCTAGTCGAACTCTTGGCCCGCTACCCTGATGGCGACCGCACGGCGGCAGCGGCGATCCAGCAGCTCGACACCTGCGACACCCAGGCCTGCCTGCGCGAGGTCTACGCGCAGTGGCGGACATATTTCAAGGAGAACTACGACCTATACGAGCCCAGCTACGAATACGAATGACGTCGCCGTCGCCACGATCCGTCAAGCAGTGGGCGTGCTAAAGGCGCGTGTTACCATCCAAGTCCGAAAAACAGCGGTTCCACCGCCTCCAGCCGCTCCAGGAACGAGGTCGTTAGATGCTCCAGCTAGCAGGGCGCATGGGTCGCGCCAAGCCCAGCGCGATCATGGCGGTCGCCGACAAGGCGAAGAAGCTCAAGGCCGAAGGCCGCGACATCGTCAGCTTCTCGATCGGGGTGCCGAACTTCCTGCCGGGCGAGCACGTGTATGCGGCCGCCCGCGAAGCCTTGAACAGGGACTCGGGCCAGTACGGCGCCAACCGCGGCGCCGATGCGCTGCTGGACGCGTTCCTCAGGCACATCGAGGACCTGGGGCTCACCGGCTATACCCGAGCCGACGTCTCCACCGGCGTCGGCGCCAAGCACGTCCTGTACAACCTGGCCGAGGCGCTGCTGGACGAAGGCGACACCATCGCCTTCCCCACCCCGTACTGGACCACCTACGTCGACATCGCCGAGATCCTGAACGCCAGGATCCTCGAGCTGCCGTGCCCGGCCAGCCAGGATTACAAGCTCACGCCCGCGCAGCTCGACGCCGCCCTGGGCGGCCGGCCGGTCAAAGTGTTCCTGTTCAACAACCCGTCCAATCCTACCGGGATGGTCTACGACCAGGAGGAAATCGCCGCCCTGGCCGACGTGCTGGCGAACTACCCGGACACCTGGGTCGTCACCGACGACATCTACAACCGCATGCTGTTCGATGGGCTGCGGTACGCCAACTTCGTGCAGGCCAGGCCGGAGCTGCGCGACCGCGTGGTCTTCGTGGACTCGCTGTCCAAGACCTATGGCATGCCCGGCTGGCGCGTCGGCTTCATGGCCGGCCCGGAGGCGGTGGCCAAGGCGGTCACCACGCTCAACTCCAACCACATCACCAACCTCCCGGAAGTGACCACCGCCGCGGCGATCGCGGCGCTGACCGGCCCGCAGGACGTCACCGAGGCCAAGAACCTGGAGTTCCAGGGCAAGCGCGACCGGGTGATGGCGGCGATGGACGCCATCCCTGGCGTGGTCTGCCCGCGTCCGCAGGGTGCGTTCTACGTCTTCCCGGACATCAGCTGCGCCTTCGGCAAGTCGCACGACGGCACGCTGATCGCTAACGACGTCGACTTCTGCGGTGCGCTGCTCGAGGCCAAGGGCGTGGCCTGCGTGCCGGGTTCCGCGTTCGGCGAGCCGCGCGCGCTGCGCATCAGCTACACCTGTCCGACGCCGCA
>DATHAV010000362.1:0-1976 GCA_035296505.1 Pseudoxanthomonas sp. | reverse complement strand
GGGCAACGCGCGCGCGGCGGCCGGCCTGGCGGACCTTCTGAATCGCAGCGACGTGGTCACCCTGCACGTGCCCGAGACGCCGGCCACGCAAGGCATGTTCGGCGCGGCCGAGATCGCCGCGATGAAGCCGGGCGCGCACCTGATCAACGCCTCGCGCGGCACGGTGGTCGATATCGACGCCTTGGCCGCGGCGCTGGCGTCCGGGCGCCTCGGCGGCGCGGCGGTCGACGTGTTCCCGCTCGAGCCGCAGGGCAACGACGATCTGTTCGAGTCGCCGCTGCGCGGATTGGACAACGCGATCCTCACCCCGCACGTGGGCGGCAGTACGCTGGAGGCGCAGGACAACATCGGCGTCGAGGTGGCGGCCAAGCTGGTGCGCTACAGCGACAACGGCAGCACGCTGTCGGCGGTCAACTTCCCCGAGGTCACCCTGCCGGGCCACGAAGGCAGCCGCCGCATCATGCACATCCACCGCAACGTGCCGGGCGTGCTGTCGCGGGTGAACGAGGTCTTCGGCGAGCAGGGCATCAACATCGACGGCCAGTTCCTGCGCACCGACGCCCGCGTCGGCTACGTGGTGATCGACGTCACCGCCAGCGAGGAGCAGGCGGCCCTGCTCAAGGAGGCGCTGGGCGCGATCGAGGGGACGCTGCGCACGCGGGTGCTGTACTGACCTGCCCTTCCCTGGTCGAATGCACGGCGGCCAGCCACTTTCGCGCCATGCGCGCCAATGATTCGTCCGCATCGTCGGCCAGTCCGGCAATGGACCGCCACGCCAGGTCCAGCGATTCCTCGCCGACCCGGAAGTCCTCGCTGCCGGTCGCTCGCACCACATAGCGCGTCGAAGTGCCAGTGACCGGGCACGTCGCGGCGCTCGGGGATCCAGTGGCGGTCCAGGTCGAAGATCGCATCGGACTCCAGCGCCAGGCCCGGGAGTCCCGATTCCTCCCGCGCCTCCTTCAAGGCGACCTGGGCCATGTCGCGCATGCCGTCGGCATGGCCGCCCAGCTGCAGCCAGCGGCCCAGCCTGCGGTGATGGGTCATCAGCAGGCGCTGCGCGTCGCGGCTGACCAGCCAGGCGCCGGCGGTGAAGTGGCCATCCATGCGCTGTCGCAGGAACGGGTCGTCCGGATCGTCCAGCAGCTCTAGAAATGGCAGGACCATCGGCTGCTCCCGCGGCCAGCGCCGCAGGTACGCCTTCAATCGCAAAGCCAGCGCGGCAGCGGCGGCGGGCGCCGCACGCATGCCGCAGTCGGACCGCGCATGCGTCGATTCGATCTCGGTCATCGGTAAAGGTCGTTTCGCCCGCGGCCTGCCTAGTGCACGGGCGCTATTGCTGCGCCCGCAGCTTGAGATGTGGGTGTGGCTTTGGCATGGTGAACGCAGTCGCCGCCAGTCATGCGCTCGCCCGCAGTCCTTATCCGCAGTCCAATTTTGGGGAAACCGGACGTACGGTACCCGGCAGCATGCGGGGTGCGCCTGCATATTCTTCCTCATGCTGCTGTCCACGTACGCCTTTCGATCTTCGCCAAGGAACTTGAATGAAGCCAGTCGCCGTGTCCCGCCTTGTCCTCCCGGGACTCGCCCTGCCCGCCCTGCCCGCCGCGGCGAGTCCGGCCGGTGGACTGGACCAGGCGATCAACGCCGCGCTGGCGCCGGTGTCGCAGGCGGTGTCTTCGGCCGTGTTCTACCCAATCCCGATCGGCTTCGGCGCAAGCCTGCCCTTCGTGCTTCTGTGGCTGATCGTGGCCGCGCTGTTCTGCACGCTGTATTTCCGCTTCATCAACGTCCGCGGCTTCTTCCAGGGGTTCCGGCTGATCCGCGGCGATTTCTCGCGCGCCGACGATCCGGGCGAAGTCAGCCATTTTCAGGCGCTGGCCACCGCGATTTCCGGCACCGTGGGGCTCGGCAACATCGCCGGCGTGGCCATCGCCATCAGCATCGGCGGCCCGGGCGCCACCTTCTGGATGATCCTG
>DATHAV010000361.1:0-7257 GCA_035296505.1 Pseudoxanthomonas sp. | reverse complement strand
GGCGATCGTGGAACACGCTGCTGCGGTCGAGCGGGAACGAGTCGAGCTCGGCCACGATCAAGCGCGCGCCGGCCGGACATTCCGGCGGCGCCAAGGCCTCCTCGATCGCGAACGACTCGATCACCCCGTCGCGCTGCAGCGCCTCCAGCCGCGCCGGGATCCCGGCTTCCGCGCGCTCCACCCACACCGTGGTGCGCGTGACCCCGGAGAACAGCGCGAAGCTGACGAAGGACACCGCGATGAAGCCCAGCGCCAGCAGCGGCAGGTACAGCGCCTTGAGCAGCAGCACCACCCTGCGCAGCAGGTCGTGCGGATCGTCGCTCGATGCCATGTCGTCGTCTTGTCCTCGCCGGCACGCAACTTGGCCGGCGCGGCTCGGTTTCGTCAATCCCAGCCGGGCATCCGCGCCCCGTCCAGGCCGCCGGTTTCGAACACCGCGGTGCGGGTGCCCCCGGCCTCGACCGGGAACTCGATCTCCATCACCTGCGTCGTGCGCGCCAGCTTCCACAGCGCCTTGTCGTCGCTGATGAACATGGCGATGGCCTCGTCGGTGTCGGGACGCCAGGCCTGCATCGCGCGCGGCGCGGCGGCATCGGCCTCGATCCTGACCCTGCACCCGCCGGCGCAGCGGAAGTCGCCGGCCTGCAGCACCAGGTAGCCGCTGCGCTCCCACTTGGGATGGTCGCGGAACACCAGCTGCACCGGCTTGGCGCCGCTGCCGTCCACGTCCACCGGATCGCGGCTGTAGATCGCCGCCGAATGCTGGGTGCCGCCGTCGGCCGGCACCTGGGCGTAGTCACACAGCGCCTGCATGCGGCGCCGCTCGCGCGCCGCCTCGCCCTTGGCCTTGACCTCCTCGTACCCGGCCTGCATCGCCGCGACCGCCTCCGTGCCGGGATACTGCGCGATCAGGGCGGCGCCATGCACCCGCGCCAGGTCCCAGTTCTGCGACGCCACCGCGGCATCGTATTCGCGCGCCAGCGCCGCGGCGGCATCTTCGCGCGCGACCGCCTGGGCCGCGGCGGCGGCCTGGCGTTCGGCTTCGCGGTCGCCGCAGGCGCCGAGCGCCAGCAGCAGGGCAAGCATCGGCAGCACGCGCCGGAGCGGAGCGAGCATCGGCCGGCAGCCGCGGTCCATCGGCGTGCGCCCGGCGGGCGTGCCTTCCACATGGGTGGGTTTCATCGGGGAACTCCGTCTTGGACCAGTGAATCGACCGCTGCAGCGACGGCGGCCGGCTTTTCCATGATCGACATATGTCCGCAGCCGTCGAGCAGGACTCTAAGCGCCTGCGGCATGCGGGCGGCGTAAAGATCGAGCGCGCTGGCGTCGATCACCGCGTCCTGGCGGCACCACAGCAGCAGCGCCGGCTGGCGGATGCGCAGCGCGGCCTCGCCAGGGAGGAAGCGTTCGTCGCTGCGGCCGATGCGGTCCAGCACTCGCTGCTCGAACGGCGCCTGGGCGATGCGCCAGTCGATCAGCCCGCGCGAGGCCGGCCACGGTATCCACGGCTTGCTGGCCTGGTCCAGGAACACCGTGTCGATGTAGCGCTGCAGCGAGGCGCGATCGCTCACCGCGAACGGGTTTTCCCCGGCCAGCACCGCGGCGCCGAAGCGATTGTCGGCGAAACGCACGCCCGCCGCGTCGAACAGCCCCACCCGGTCCACCGCGCGGGGGAAATCGGCCGCGACCAGCGCCGCGATGCCGCCGCCCATGGAGTGGCCCAGCACCACCACCTCGCCGCCCGGCCCCCGCACGGACTCGATGAAGGCGGCCACGCGCGCGCTCTGGACCACGAATCCGTAGTCGGCATCGGCCGTGCGCTCGCTCTGGCCCCAGCCCGGCAGGTCGGGAATCAGCACGCGGTAGCGCCCGCGCAGCTGCCGCGCCAGCGGGTACCAGTTCTCCTTGCTGCCGGTGAAGCCGTGGATCATCACCAGCGTGGGGGCGTCGGGCGCATCGGCCTCGGCTACGGCATAAGCCCAGCGATGCCCGGCGACCTCGACCCGCTGCAGCGAGAGCCCGGCGGCAACGCGCTGACGCCAGAACTCCAGGCGCACCAGCGCCAGCGGATCGCGCCACAGCCACAGCGCGCCCGCCGCGGCCAGCACGGCCGTCAGCGCGGCCACTGCCATTAGCCAGCGGCGTCGCCCGCGCATGCGCCTGCCCTACCGGGCCGCCGGCGCCTTGGACAAGGCGGCCTCGACCGATGCGGTGGTGATCGGGTGGTAGCCGGGCCGGGCGCGGGCGAACGACTCGCGCGCGAACGCCAGCCCCTCCGGCGTGGCCGCCAGGGCCTCGTAGATGGGCAGAATCAGCTTGCGCCGGCCCACGCGCTCGATGAACTTCGCGATCTCCGGCCGCGCCTGCTGGTAGCCGCTGCGGATGGTGAGCGGGTACCAGCGCATGGCGATTTCGCCGTTGCCGGTGCCGGTGAAGCCGTAGGCCTGGTCCAGCTGCGCCAGTTGCTCGGGCGTGAGCGTGTCGCCCAGGCGATCCAGCAAGTGCACCCACTGCTGGGTGCTCCAGTCCGCGGTGACTTCCTTGGCGGGCAGCACGCCGCTGCCCAGCCACGCGATGCGCGCGGTGTCGACGATGGCGAAGCCGCGCGACTGCGCCTGCGGCGCCGACTGCGGCACGCCGGGCTGGTCGAGCCAGGCGTCGAGCTCTTCTTCGGTGACCAGGTTGGGGTTCTTTTCGATCAGGTTCTTGCGCAGGTAGGCGACGAATTCGCCGCTGTCGACGCTCTTGAAGGCATGGTCGTCGAACCAGCCGCGCAGGAACGGATCGAAGGCCTCGCGCCCGAAGCGCTGCTCCAGGAACTGCAGGAACCAGGCCCCCTTGTTGTACGGCACGCCGGTCAGCGCCTCGTCCGGATCGCGTCCGGGGAGCGGCTCGAGCGCCAGCGCCTGGGCGGCCGCGTCCATGTCCTTGAGCTCGTCGGCCAAGTCGGCCTGGTCGATCTGGCGCTCCATTTCGGCCGCCTCCTGCCCGTACAGCGCCTCGGTGATGCGCGACTGCACGTAGGTGGTGAAACCCTCGTTCAACCAGATGTCCTTCCAGCTGGCGTTGGTCACCAGGTTGCCCGACCAGCTGTGCGCCAGCTCGTGAGCGATCAGCGACACCAGCGACTGGTCGCCGACGATCACGGTCGGAGTGACGAAGGTCAGGCGCGGGTTCTCCATGCCGCCGAACGGGAACGACGGCGGCAGCACCAGCATGTCGTAGCGCTCCCAGCGGTACGGTCCGTACAGCGCCTCGGTGGCGGCGATCATCTTTTCGGTGTCGGCGAACTCGGCCGCCGCCTTGTCCACCATCGCCGGCTCGGCCCACACCCCGCTGCGGGCGGAAATCGGCTTGAACGCCAGGTCGCCGGCGGCGATGGCCAGCAGGTAGGACGGAATCGGCTGCGGCATCCTGAACGTGTAGTCGCCGTCGCGCGGCGCGGCCGGGTCGTTGTCGGCGCTCATCAGCACCATCACGTCCGGGCGCGAGGTCACGTGCGCCGAATAGGTGAAGCGCACGCCCGGCGTGTCCTGCAGCGGCACCCAGCTGCGCGCATGGATCGCCTGCGACTGGCTGAACATGAAAGGCAGCCGCTTGCCCTCGGTCATCGACGGCTCCAGCCACTGCAGGCCGGACGCCTGCGGCGACGTGCGGTAGGCGATGCGCACCTGCGCGTTGCGCTGCGGCGAGTGGATGGTGAGCTTGCTGCCGAAGATCGGATCGGCGTTGGCCAACTCGTACTTCAGCGGCGACCAGCGCCCGCCGGATTCGCCTTCGATCCTGCCGATCCGCAGCGCGCGCGTGTCGAGCGCCAGTTTGGTGGCATTGCCGTCCTTCCAGTCGAGCCGGTAGGTGGCGGTACCGGCCAGCTGCTTGCGGTCGAAATCCAGCGCCAGGTCCAGGGCGAGGTCGGTGACGACCACCTTGGACGGTTCGGCGTAGGAGTGCTCGTCCTGGCGGCGCGGATCCATCGTCGCCGAAGCCTCGGTGCGGGCGGCGGGAGCGGCGGAGGCCGGCGCAGCGTCGCGGGCGCACCCGGCTCCGATCAGGACGGCGCAGGAAAGCAGCAGTGGAACTGAACGCATCAGCGGGATCCGGGACGGGGGAAACGGCAGTTTACCCGTAGCGCCGGAGGCCAGGCATCCATCCATGAACTTGCTGCAACGGGCATAACCGTCGGGCTGGCCGCCACCTTGCACACGATCAGCGCGGGCGCACAATCCGATCCTGTCCACGGGAGAAATCAGCGCCATGAAACCCTCTACTTCGCTTGCCAGAACCCTCGCCGCCGCCTTGCTGCTGGGCTGCGTGTCGGCGCCGCTCGCCGCCGCGCCGGGCAGGGTCACCGATCCCGATGCGCCACGCCGCCTGCAGCTGCAGTCGCCGGTGAGCGTGAGCTGGGACGATCCGTCCGGGTTCAGCGAGCTGCGCCACAGCCACAACCGCTTCGAAGCCGCTCGCGGCAACTGGGTCGAGCAGATCGCCAGGCACCTGCAGTCCCGGGTCGCCGCTGCGTTGCCGGCGGGCGAGCGCATGGAGCTCACTATCACCGACATCGAGCGCGCCGGCGACTACGAGCCGTGGGCCGGCGTCGACGTGCGCGACGTGCGCGTGGTGCGCGACCTCTACCCGCCGCGCATGAGCCTGACTTTCACCCGTTACGGCGCCGACGGGCAGATCATCGCCCAGGGGCAGCGCGATCTATCCGACCTCGGCTTCCTGACGGGTACGCGTGTCAACGAAGCGGACCCGCTGCGCTTCGAGAAGCGGATGATCGATCACTGGGTGCGGCGCGAGCTGCAGCCGACGGGCGCGGCGCTGTCCCTCCCTGCGTCGTAGCCTTAAGACCCGCGCGGAGGGAGCCGGGCGCCGGACTCGCGAGCCCTTCACGAGGGCAGCGCCACAATGGATCCTCACCCGCGCCTCGGGACACAGCTGGCGCGCGACCCTTTCGAGATAGGACACCATGAGCCAGAAGCCGAAGGCCGGCCCGGTCGATCTTGAGGTCGCCTTCATCGACTGGATCAAGCGCAACGCGCACACCCCGGCCGATGCGGTCGAACACTTCATGAGCCAGTCCGAGTACGTGCGCAACGCCATCGACACCCTGGTCGGCCAAGCGCGCAGCAAGATCACCGACCGCACGCGCCAGCACCTGCAGCGCCTAGCCGAGGATCCGGTGTTCACGGCGCAGTTTCCGATGGTTTATACCTGCCAGAACGCCGACGGCGAAGACCTGCGCTACACCGTGTCGCTGACCATCGGCGAGGACGAGGCGCACTGGGTGGGCCGGGTGTGGAGCGGCGACAAGTTCCTGGGCGAGGTGCACGGCACCGGCAGCGGACCCAAATCCAATTATATCGACCTGGCGCGGATGAACATCGAATCGCACGTCCGCTGCCCCGGGGAGTTCGAGCCGCGGCTGAAGAAGTAGCCGCGGCACCAGCCGCCGCGTCGCCCGAGCGACGCTTCACCAGGAGCACGCCATGAACCAGAACCAGAACAGGCCGCCGGAGCAGCACCACCCCGGCGAGCAGCCGGGCCGCCGTCATAGCGAAGAGCGTGGCGAACACCAGGAGGGCGACGGCCCCCGGCCCGCGCCGGACCACCCCCCGCCGCTGCGCAGCGGCGACCACGACAGCTCCAGCCACCAGCCGGAAAGCGTCGGCTGATCCAAAGCATGCATTGCACTGCGGCAGCGCACCGTCTGTCTTTGCGGAAATGAATGCGGATTCCGTCGCCAGCTTCATAGCCGCCGTTTTTCAGAAGGCCAGCGGCTGGTCGATTTTCGGGATCGACATAGGGCGAGCGCGGCACCAAGGGTCTGGACTGCAGCGGGCAAGCGCCGAAGCTGGAGAACCGGCTAATGGTTTTCACCAGCACTTCCGTGACCCACCGCTGCGCTCAGAACGGATCGCTGCCCGGCCGCAGCTCGATCTCCAGGGCGCTGGCCACCCGCCGCATCGCTGCGTCGTCGCGGCTGGCGCCGATCCACCCGGCATGCGCATCCGAGTCGGTGCTCCAGGTCCACAGGGTGTAGCCGTGCTCGCGCAGGCGGTCGTAGGCGGTCGCCATCAGCGTGGGGATGTCCGCCGCCTCCAGGAAATCCTCGTCGCTGGGATCGCCGCCCCAGTCCAGGTGGATGCTCCAGCGCGAGGCCAGTTCGTTCACTGCGTCGATGAACGTCGCGCTGTCGCCGGCATCGACGTGGAAACCCGACCGCCAGTCGATCGCCTCCTTCACCCGCCACACCGCGGGCATCGCGTCGGACGCCTGTTCGACGGCGTCGCGATAGGCCGTGAACTGGCGCAGCGCGGTTTCCTCGTCGCCCGGATTGACCAACAGCAGCAGTTGCCACACCAGCGCCTCGTCGCCCATTTCGTCGAGCGCGTCTTCGTCCAGGTATTTCTGGTCGTCGCCGTAATCGGATTCGTTGTCGGGCGGGTGCATGGACGCGTGGCGGTTGCGCAGGTGCGGGCATGGTGAACGCTGGCGCAGGCATTGGAAACTGTGGGTGGCCACGGCCGGCGCTCATACTGCGCAGGCGACAGCAAAGGTGCGGACGGACGATGAGCGTGTACGTGGACGATGCGGTGACGCTATGGCGCGGGCGGCGCTGGGCGCAGCTGATGGCCGACACGCTGGAGGAGCTGCACGCGATGGCGGTGCGGCTCGGGATCCCGCCGCGCGCGTTCCAGGACAGCGCTGGCGCTGGGGCGGTTACCGTTTCGCGGCACGCCGATCGCGAACGGATGCGCGCGGTGATCCGCATGGCGCGCGCGCAGGCGACGCCGCGCGGTTGAGAGCCGTCGATGCAAACCAGGCCGCAGGGCGGGCGTGGTTTATCCTGTCGCACCTTCGCCGCACCACGCCTAGTCCATGTCCGACACGCCTCCCGACCGCCTCGCCATCAATCCCGCCAGCCCATTCCACGACCCGGCGGCGATCGATCGCGGCGTGGGCGTCCGCTTCAACGGCGTGGAGCGCGACAACGTCGAGGAATACAGCGTCAGCGAAGGCTGGATCCGGGTGCAGGCGGGCAAATCGCGCGACCGGCGCGGCAACCCGATGACGATCAAGGTCAAGGGCGAGGTCGTGCCCTACTTCAAGGACGCCGGCTGACGCTGCATCCGATCAGGTGCGGCAGGCACTGGCGCGCTGCCGCGCGCGGCAAGCCGCGGGCGACGAACGTCGGGCCATCCCACCGCTTCGCCTCCCTGCGCGGAGGTGCGGCGCCGTAGGTGGTCGGCGAGG
>DATHAV010000360.1:0-5237 GCA_035296505.1 Pseudoxanthomonas sp. | reverse complement strand
AAAGTCGCTCAACGCCCCATCCCAGCCGGGGAGCATAGGAATTGGCCCGGCGGCTGCGGGACATTGACCGGCGACCACGGTCTTGGCGGTGGCTCGACATGGTGAATTGCACGCGAGCCAGCCGTTGACTTGACGGCGAATGCTTACAATTGGACACCTTTTGTCATCCTGAGTAGTCTGGAATGGCAGCAGCTTCGAGCCAAGTCCCTCAAGAGGTTAGCCTTGGCGGGAGGGACGGCATGGCGGGCAAGCTGGCGTCGCGGGTGCGCGGCCTGAGCGAGGCGCAGTTCCGGGAGGCCTACGGCACCGAGGAGCAGTGCCGGGCGGTGGTCGAGAAGCTGCGCTGGCCCGAGGGCTTCGTCTGCCCGCGCTGCGGCGGCACTGAGGGCAAGTGGCTGAGCACGCGGCCCAAGGTCCAGTGCCGGGCCTGCCGGCACCAGATCTCGCTCACCGCCGGCACCGTCCTCCACGCCACCAAGCTGCCGCTCACCAGCTGGTTCCTGGCGATGTGGCTGGTCACCACCGCCAAGAACGGGATCAGCTCGGTCGAGCTGGGGCGACGGCTCGGGATCAAGCAGACCAACGCCTGGGCGCTGAAGCAGAAGCTCATGCACGTCATGGCCGAGCGGGACGGCAAGAAGCGGCTGGACGGCCGGGTCGAGATGGATGACGCCTACCTGGGCGGCCACCGCCCGGGCAAGCGCGGCCGCGGGGCGGCCGGCAAGCAGCCCTTCGTGGCCGCGGTCTCGACCAGCGTCGACCGTCGCCCGCGGAAGATGAGGCTCCTGCCGGTCAAGGGCTTCCGGAAGAGGGAGGTCAAGCGGCTGGTCAGCGAGCACCTGACCTCGGCCAGCCGGCTCGTCACCGACGGGCTGGGCTGCTGGACCGCCGCGGCCGAGGCCGGGCTGGAGCACAGGGCGATGGCGACCGGCGGCGGCAAGCGGGCGGCGGGCTGGTCGCCGTTCCGGTGGGTGAACACGACCCTGGGCAACGTCAAGGCGGCGATCGCCGGCACCTGCCGCCGGATCAGCCCGGAGCACGCCGGGCGCTACCTCGCCAGCTATGCCTGGCGCTACAACCGCCGCTTCCAGCTCGACAGCCTGATCCCGCGGCTGGTCCACAGCGCCGTCCGGACCGCCCCGCTGCCCTATGCCAAGCTCGTCGCCAGCTGACGATCCGGGCTACTCAGGTTACGCATAGCGGCAGGACTGCGGCCCGATCTTGCGCCGCTCTAGCCGCCGCTGAATACGGCTCGTGGCAATCGGATCAATTGATTGAAGGATCGTTCGGTAACCATGCCGCGCCTGGGACTGCGTCTAACGCCACAGCGGCACATTTTGCTCGAGGCAGCCGAGGACGCTCCCATCCTGGATGACATGATTGCGGAGCGGCTTGCCGATGCCTTCGCCCGGGGCACCGGGCACGGCCTTCTACGGTTGGGGGCGTGCGAGGTTGGTCAGGTCTTGTCCCCAGCCTTTGCCTGGTGGCGCGACTTTGCGGCGCGGTATGTGGGAGCGCTGTGCTTGCTCGCCCCAGGCGCAGCTTCGGACACTTCGTCGTCTTCGGTCCTGCCCGCAGTGCCGCCGCCGACCGACGGAGAAATCGCCACTCTCGTGCTGACCGCCCCAATGATGCCGGGGGCGGAGTATCTGAATGCGGATGTCCTGCTTGCGCTATGGGATGAACTGGGCGCGGCGTTCACGGCATCTCTGGCCCGGTCGGGAGCCGATCTTCAGACCTTCCTCAAAGGATTGAACCCCGCCTGGAATCTGGTTGGTCGCGTGCATTTCAATCTGGCGGAAAACAGGCACGATCCGGAACTACCCTTCGCCTTCATGGCGACCTACACCACGCGGCTGTCGCCGCAGGCCAAGGCCCAGCATGTGCCTCTCGGCCAGGCCTTGCGCGAATACTCCGGGGCGGCGAACCGGGACGGGCTTCTTTCGCTGCTTGTGCCGGTGCAGCGGGCCGCGGAACGCTGCGGCTGGCTCAAGACAATGGTTGATGCGGGCGAGATCTTTCATCCGCTGCGATGGAGTCCTGCGGACGCCGCACGGTTTCTGTCCAGCGTACCCGACCTGGAAAGCGCCGGCGTGGTTGTGCGTATGCCCGCCACTTGGCTTGCCAACCGTCCGCCACGTCCGCAGGTCACCGCGACGGTGGGCGCCCGCCCGCCTTCTGCGGCCGGTCTCGACGGCCTGCTCGATTTCCACATGGACGTGACGTTGGAGGGCGAGCCGCTCACCGACGAGGAAATCGCCACCCTCCTCGCGGACACCAACATGCTGGTGCTGCTGCGCGGGCAATGGGTGGAGATCGATCGCGAGCGTCTCGAACGCGCGATGCGGCGGTTCCGAGAGGCGCAGGCTCTGGCTGGGCGGGACGGCCTGACCTTTGCCGAGGCCATGCGCCTGCTGGCCGGCGCGGCGGTCACCGGCACCGACAAGGACACCAGGATTGCTGACTGGTCGCGCGTGACGGCCGGCCCCTGGCTGGCCGAGACGCTGAAGGCGTTGCGTGCCCCGGATGACGCGGACGCCGATCCCGGCCCGGCTTTGAAGGGAACCTTGCGGCCCTATCAGAAAATGGGCGTGCAATGGATGTACCTGCTGTCCGGGCTTGGCCTGGGCGCCTGCCTTGCCGACGACATGGGGCTTGGGAAGACGATCCAGGTTCTGTCGCTGCTGCTGGTCCAAGGACGGAAAAGCACGGAACGACAACCAAGCCTGCTGGTAGCACCGGCGTCGCTGCTCGCCAACTGGGCCGCGGAAATCGAGCGGTTCGCACCCGGCCTGACGGCGACGATCGTGCATCCATCGGCGATGACGGCGGACCAGCTCAGGCGAGTCACGCCGGACAAGCTTGCAGGAACCGATCTGGCGATCACCAGCTATGGCACGCTGCTTCGCGTGCCGGCGCTGGCCGACACGAATTGGCACTGTGTCGTTCTGGACGAGGCGCAGGCGATCAAGAATTCGAACGCTAGGCAAACCAGGGCGGCCAAGGCTCTCAAAGCGAAGGCGCGCATTGCGCTGACCGGGACACCGGTCGAAAACCACCTGGGTGATCTGTGGTCAATCTTTGATTTCATTAATCCGGGTCTGCTTGGAACTGCCCGGCAGTTTACGAGCTACACCAAAGGGCTGGCCGAGCGCACGCATAATCCCTACGGGCCGCTGCGGGAATTGGTGCGTCCCTATATCCTGCGACGGATGAAGACGGACAAATCCGTTATCGCCGACCTGCCGGACAAGACGGAGGTCACGGCGTACTGCTCTCTCAGTCGCAAGCAGGCCGCACTCTATGTCCAGACGATATCCGATCTAGCCGAAGCGCTGGAGGCCTCCGATGGAATCCAACGCAAGGGCATCGTCCTGGCGACAATGATGCGATTGAAGCAGATCTGCAATCATCCCTCGCAATGGCTCAACGACAACGTCTGGTCCGAGGAAGACAGCGGTAAATGGACCCGCCTGCGGGAAATCGCCACGGTCGTAGCGGCGCGGCAGGAGAAGATGCTGGTCTTCACGCAGTTTCGCGAGATGACGGCGCCGCTGGCGACGTTTCTGGGCGGGGTTTTCGGTCGGCCTGGTGTGGTGCTCCACGGCAGCACCGCGGTGAGGAACCGCAAGGCGCTGGTTCAGACCTTCCAGAACGACGAGACGGTACCGTTCTTCATCTTGTCGCTGAAGGCGGGGGGCTCGGGACTGACGCTGACCGCGGCGTCCCATGTCGTGCATTTTGATCGTTGGTGGAACCCGGCGGTGGAGAATCAGGCGACAGACCGGACCTTCCGCATTGGACAGAAGAAGAATGTCTTGGTTCATAAGTTCGTCTGCCAGGGCACGGTCGAGGAAAAGATCGACGCCTTGATCGAGTCGAAGAAGAGCCTTTCCGATGATGTGTTGGCCGGCTCGGACGAGATCAATCTGATGGAAATGAAGGACGACGACCTGCTGCGGTTGGTTGCCCTTGATCTGAACGCCGCGATGAAAGACTGAAGCCGATGGCACGTGAACATGAAGGTTGGGCGCCTTACGTTCCCGTCGCCGAGCGCCGCAAAAAGGCTGAGCGCGAGATGGCGAAGCTGCGCAAGAAAGGCCACCCAGTGGCGCCGGTCAGGATCGAGGGACGCACCATTGCCACCACATTCTGGGGCAAGGCGTGGTGCGACAATCTGGAAAGCTATCGCGACTACGAAAGCCGCCTACCGCGTGGGCGCACCTACGTGCGCAACGGCTCGGTGGTCGATCTGCAGATCGCGCCGTTGCAGGTGAACGCGATGGTTAGCGGGACGTCGGTTTACAGGGTAACGGTCAGTATCAAGGCAGTGCCGAAAGCACAGTGGCAGTCCCTGTGCCGGGATTGCGCGGGCGGAATTGACTCCCTGGTCGAGCTTCTACAGAGCCGGTTTTCAGGAGCAGTGATGGAGCGGCTCTGTCGTCAGGGCAACGGCCTGTTTCCCAAACCGTCAGAAATCCGGTTCTCGTGCAGTTGCTTGGACTCGGCTTCGATGTGCAAGCATGTCGCGGCGGTGCTTTACGGCATAGGTTCGCGGCTGGACGAGAAGCCGGAGCTTTTGTTCCGGCTGCGTGGCGTGGATGAGAAGGATTTGGTGGTTAATCTGGATCCGGCCGTGCCCTTGTCTAAGACGGCGCCGGCCGCCGGGAGACTTCTCGAAGTCGACGATGTCTCCACGTTGTTCGGCCTCGACATGGCCGGAGAGGAGAGCTCTGTCCAGTCGGGAAGCCATGCACCACCGGCATCGAAGCCGGCGACAAAGGCGAGGCAGGCTCGCGCTGGCGGAAACACTGGGGCGCAGAGGAAGAGCAGCCTGAATCCGAAAACAGTTGATCACACACAAACTGAACCCAAACGGGCCACCCCGAAAATCGGCCATACTCACAAGCAGGTGCAGCCAACGGCGCAGGTCAAGCGCCACAAAGGGCACGAATTGGCAGAACGGTTCATGGTGCCGGCGACGATCAATACAGCACTAGCGGCTCCCGAACCGGCCGAAGTCTCTGCACCACTGCCTACGTTTCGGGATGCAGCGTCAGAAAAACCGGCAATCAAGGGCTACAAGGTTGCACAGACCGTAGTTACGGCTGAACCGATCCAGCCTCCGTCAGCGATACCTGAATCCGAGCCTGCTAAATCGAAACCTGAATAGCCTGGAGAGGCAGCGGATTTGAGCTAAACCCTGCAAGGGGTTGGCCACGGCGGGGGCATGGGAT
>DATHAV010000359.1:0-2112 GCA_035296505.1 Pseudoxanthomonas sp. | reverse complement strand
AGCCTCGGCGGCGGGCCAAGGCGGCTTCGGAACCCGCTCAGCGTTCGATGATCGCCACCACGCCCATGCCCCCGGCGGTGCAGATGGAGACCAGGCAGCGCCCGCCGCCCCGCTGCTTGAGCTCCTTGGCCGCGCTGGCGACGATGCGCGCGCCGGTGGCGGCGAAGGGATGGCCGGTGGCCAGCGACGAGCCGTTGGGGTTGATCCTGGCCGGGTCGATGCGCCCCAGCGGCGCCTCCAGGCCGAGGCGGCTGCGGCAGTACTCCTCGCTCTCCCAGGCGCGCAGCGTGCACAGCACCTGGGCGGCGAAGGCCTCGTGGATCTCGTAGAAGTCGAAGTCCTGCAGCCCCAGGCCGTGGCGCCTGAGCAGTTCCGGCACGGCCACGGTCGGCGCCATCAGCAGGCCTTCGCCGTGCACGAAATCCACCGCCGCCACCTGCGCGTCGCGCAGGTAGGCCAGCGGCTCGTGCCCGTGCGCGGCCGCCCACGAATCGCTGGCGAGCAGCACCGCGGCGGCGCCGTCGGTCAACGGCGTGGAATTGGCCGCGGTCAGCGTGCCGCGGCCGGAGGTCTTGTCGAACGCGGGCTTCAGCGCGGCCAGCTTCTCCAGCGACGTGTCCGCGCGCAGGATGTTGTCGCGCGACACTCCGCGGAACGGCGCCACCAGGTCGTCGAAGAAACCGCGCTCATAGGCGGCCGCCAGCCGGTGGTGCGAGGCCACCGCCAGCTCGTCCTGCGAATCGCGCGAGATGCTCCATTCCTTGGCCATGTCCTCGGAGTGGTCGCCCATGCTCTTGCCGGTGCGCGGCTCGGCCACGCCGGGAAACTCGGGCTTGAGCTCGTTGAACTTGAACTTGCGCGCCAGCGCCTTGAGCTTGTCCTGCGCAGTCTTGGCGCGGTTGGCGGCGAGCAACCGCGCGCGCAGCTTCCTGCCGTAGACGATCGGCACTTCGGAAGTCGTGTCGGAGCCGCCGCCGATGCCGGAATCGATCTGCCCCAACGCGATCTTGTTGGCGATGGCGATGATCGAATCCAGGCTGGTGCCGCAGGCGCGCTGCAGGGTGATGCCCGGCGTGCGCGGCGACAGCCCCGAGGACAGCGCGGCTTCGCGGCCGAGGTTCCAGTCGCTGGAGTGCTTGATCACCGCGCCCATCGCCACTTCGCCCAGCTGCTGCCCGTGCAGCCCGAAGCGCTCTACCAGCGCCCCCAGGGTACGCACCGACATGCCCAGGTTGCCGACGTCCGCGTAGGCCGTGTTCTGGCGGCAGAACGGGATGCGGACACCGCCGAGGATGGCGACGGGGCGTGCTGCTGACATGGGGACCTCGCGCGCGGGCGGACGGTGGTGAACGGCCCGCAACGTCGCACGGGCACAATGGAAGTGTAATGCTGGCGATGTGACGGGCCAACCGGAGGCAGTGTCGTAGATGGACCGATTCGGCTTTGGGATTCACGTTCTGGGCGTGCTGGCGCTGGAGCTCAGCGGCGGCGCCGCGCCGGTGCGGGCCGCATTGCCGCCGGAAGCGGCAGGCAGCCTGGCGCAGCGGCTGGCGCGCGACCTGGCGCAGTGGGTGCCCGAGGCGGCGAGCCTGGACCTGTGCCTGGCGGCCGCGCATTTCGATCCGGCCGAGGCGCTGCGCCCCGGTTGGCCGCTGCACCGGCGCCTGCATGAGCTGCATGCACGTGCGCCCGGCGCCGGTCCGCGGGTGATCGCGTTCGGCGCCGACAGCGACGGCACGGTGCCGCAGCCGTTCCGGGCCGATCCGCAGCTGCACGGCGGCCAGCTGCGGGTGCTGCCGTTCCTGCTCAGCGGCGCGCGCGGGGAAGCGGTCGGCGCGCAGCTGGAAGAGATACTGCTCGAGCGCGGCATGGTGGGCGCCGACACCGCGCTGCTGGCGCAGGAGGCGTTCGGCGCGCGGATCGAACATGCGCGCGCGCTTACCGTGCACGACCTGGCGGCGCTGATCGCCATGCAGTACCAGCACCAGGGCCTGGCGCCGCTGTGGCAGGTGATCGAAACCGCGCTGCTGGCGCCGGTCGACGAGCACTGGCTCGACGCGCCGCCGGAACCGCTGCTGCGCTACTGCCAGGGCCAGGTGCGGATCGCGCTGA
>DATHAV010000358.1:0-6484 GCA_035296505.1 Pseudoxanthomonas sp. | reverse complement strand
ATCCCCAAGAACACATTCCCCTTGTTCCTGAAAGAGTGTGAGTTTAGATTCAACTACGGAACCCCAAAACAACAACCCAAGACATTGAAGGAGTGGGCTGAAAGCTGACGTTATCTACTACAGCCCCAAAAAGAATTCTGGGTCTTGCCGGTTCTTTGCGCCTTCTGACTCATAGCGCCGATAGCAAAGTCGAAGTGCGTCGAAGAAGCCAGGTCGATCCTCCTTGGATAGCTCTTCCGGCTGAAGTACCTCGAGCAGTCGGACGACGCTCTCATCGTTCCCGATCAGATGGGCTAAGGACTCGCATCCTTGTTCGCACAGGACCTCGGCGGTGCGATCCAGGATGTTGCGGAACACCCACCCGGCCGCCTGCCACAGCGCGCCGTTCGCAGTTGTCATCGATCCGCTCATGAAGCGCCCGACCGCGCTTTAGCGAAAAGGATCCGGGTCCGCCGCGAACAGGCGGCGCGACACCCGGCGCTCGCCGTCCTCGATATCGGCGACGAATGCCCTGCCGTCGCCCAGGGCCGAGAACGCGGCGAACCCGCGCTCGAGGAAGCCCTGGAGTTCGCCCAGGCCGCTGGCCTTGGCCGGCCCGCGCGACAGCCTCAACAGCATCGCCACCCCGGGCGTGCGCACCGCGCGCGACAGCCCCACGCCGACAGCGGCGATCAGGTCGATCTGGCGTTCGCGGAGCCGCGCGCGTCCGACCTCGCGGTAGGCCTGGCCGTACAGCGCGGCGTCCAGCGTCC
Organism: Pseudoxanthomonas sp.; assembly: GCA_035296505.1. Taxonomy (GTDB): domain Bacteria; phylum Pseudomonadota; class Gammaproteobacteria; order Xanthomonadales; family Xanthomonadaceae; genus Pseudoxanthomonas_A. The sequence goes on along the minus strand of DATHAV010000358.1, from coordinate 5,732 downwards.
TGCGGGTCGGCGCCAGCCGCTGCAGGGTTTGCGCCATGCGCAGGTCGAGGGCGTGGGTCAGCGCGCCCAGTTCGATGCCGTCGGCCACCGTGCCCAGCACCGGGCCCGGCAGCAGCCGCTGCATCATCGGCAGCACCTTGGCGACGCTGGCGTCGCGCCGGCTGAAGTCATGGTCGCCATAGACGTCGCTGAGGAAGAACAGCGCCGCCGCGCGCCGCCGCGGATCGCTCAGGAAGTGCTCGAAACTGTCCTGCAGCCGCCGCGCCTGCCATTGGCGCAGGACCGGCAGCCAGGGCAGCGTGTTGCGGGGTTCGCGGGCGGCGTCGTGCAGCGCCTGGTGGCAGCGCAGGCGTCGCCCCAGACGATCGATGGTGGTTTTCGCGCTGGCCATGGACACGATGATCCGGACCCGGCCAACCTGGCGCAAGCGCGACGCGCGGTCGGCTACACTCGCCCTCTCGCCACCCGCGCGGATCGTGCATGCTCTCCTTACACAGCGCCCGGCGGCGTGGCTCCAGCGGTCGGATAGGCCTGGCCATCGCCGGCGGCGGCCCTATCGGCGGCATGTACGAACTGGGAGCGCTGCGGGCCCTGGACGAAGCGCTCGACGGACTCGACCTGACTCGCCTGGATTGCTACGTGGGCGTCAGCTCCGGCGCGTTCCTGGCCGCAGGCCTGGCCAACCGCATGAGCACCGCCGAGATCTGCAGGATCTTCATCACCGGCACCAGCGACGATGCCCGGTTCAAGCCGGAGATGTTCCTGCGTCCCAACGTGGAGGAATACCTGCAGCGCGCGGCGCGGCTGCCGGGCGTCTATGCCGACTGGGCGCGCCGCGCGGTGGGCAATCCGCGCAAGGCGGTGCGCTGGTCCGAGCTGGTGCGCCGCTTCGGTGGCCTGGTGCCGACCGGCGTATTCGACAGCAAAGGCATCGAAGCCTTCCTCGCCGACGTGTTCACCCGGCGCGGGCGCAGCAACGATTTCCGCACCCTGGGCGCGGACCTGTTCGTGGTCGCGGTCGACCTGGACACCGGCGAAGCGGTGCGCTTCGGCGAGCCGGGATGGGACTGTGTGCCCATCTCGCAGGCGGTCCAGGCCAGTTCGGCGCTGCCGGGACTGTATCCGCCGGTGCGCATCAACGGCCGCCACTTCCTCGACGGCGCCCTGCGCCGCACGATGCATGCCTCGACCGTGCTCGAACGCGGCATCGACCTGATGATCGGCATCAATCCCCTGGTGCCTTTCGACGCCAGCCACGCGCGGCCGCAGGCCAACCAGCAAGAGCGGCTCGGGCTGATGAACCGCGGCCTGCCGGCGGTGCTGTCGCAGACCCTGCGCACCCTGCTGCAGTCGCGCATGCGGATCGGGATGGAGAAGTACCCGCACCAGTTCCCCGACATCGACCAGCTGGTGTTCGAACCCAATTCGCAGGACGGGGAGCTGTTCTTCACCAACCCCTTCAGTTTTGCGGCGCGGCACCGCATATGCCAGCTCGCCTACCGCAACACCCTGGCCGACCTGCGCGCGAGGGCGGACGTGCTGCGGCCGCTGCTGGCGGCCCACGGCATCGCGCTGCGCGAGGACATCATCAACGACGGCCAGCGTTCGATATTCCATGGACTGGCCCCGGTGCCGCGCATGACCGACACGACGGCGCGGCTGCGGCGCGCATTGGACGACGTCCACGCCCTGGTGGCGGAACGCCGCATCGCCGCGCGCAGCACGTCGGCTTGAGGCGCGATCGCCGCGTGGTGTGAATGCTCTAGACAGGCGGGCCAACCTGCGCCTTCCCTTCCATCGAGCCCCGACCGTCGCCATGGCCAAATTGAAGAAGAGCGCGCGCAAGAGCAGCGCCGCGAGCACACCCAACCTGCAGAGGCAGGCCGAGCAACTGTCCAAGAACCTGAGTGAGTCGGCGCAGCAGGTGTGGTTGGCGGGCGTGGGCGCGTTCGGACGCGCGCAGGCCGAAGGCACCAGGCTGTTCGAAACCCTGGTGAAGGAAGGGCTTTCCATCGAGCAGGTCACGCGCAAGGCCGCCACCGGCAAGGTGGACGCGGTGCGCGACGCGGTCGAAAGCACGGTGGGCCAGGCGCGGGAGCGCGCGTCCGATACCTGGGATCGGCTCGAAAAGGTCTTCGAGGATCGGGTGCAGCGTGCGCTGCGCCGGCTGGAGGTACCGAGCCGCGAAGATCTCGCGGCGCTGATCGAGCGGGTGGACACGCTTACCAACGAGTTGCGCAAGCTCGGCGCGACCGCTGCGCCGCGCGAACCTGCCTCCAAGAAGGCGGCCAAGTCGACCCCTGCGACGGATCGTACGGTGAGGAAGGCGCCGGTCCGGAAAGCCGCGCGCAAATCCATCGAATAAGCCGGCCGAATAAGCGGCATGCATCGCATCGGCAGCCGAACACCGCGTACGCCGAGCAGTCGTAGTACGGCACGACGATCGCGGTGAGAATCGGGTCGGGCCCGCCAGTCCACACGAAGTACGTATGTTCCCTCCCCTTACGACTTCGGATTGGCGGGCCTTTTGTCTCCCATCGTCGAACCGCGCGTAACATCACGCGCTCCCGTATCGGATCACGTCTCACTATGCCCGGCTGGTTGTTTGGAATGGCCATCGCCACGCTCGTCGGCTCCGCCGCGACCGCCTATCTGTGGCTGGTCCGCCGCCGCGATGACGAAACCGCCGCGGGCCTGCTGGCGTTGGCCGGCATGCGCTGGCGCGAATTTTCGCGCCTGGTGCTGGAGGCCATGCGCCGGCGCGGACTCGAGCTTGCGCCGGCGGACGACCAAGAATCGCAGGAGCACAGCGCCAGCTTCATGCTGACCGGCCAGGGCCGGCGGGTGCTTCTGGCGTGCAAGCACGGTTCGGGCTACCGCGTCGGCTCGGCCATGATGGAGGAGATCGTTTCCGAAGTGCACCTGCGCAGTGCCCACAGCGGCATTCTGGTCACCCAGGGGACTGTCGATGGCAGTGGCCTGGACACGGCCGGGAAACACGGCATCGAAGTCCTGGACGGCGCCCGCCTGTGGCCGGAAGTGAAGCCGCTGGTCGAAAGCAAGCTCAGGCAGCGCATCGTGGGCGATGCGGCTGCGCGCGCGGGGCGCCACATCGGCATTTGGTGGCTCGGCGCACTGACGCTGGGCGTGGCCTCGGCTCTGGCATTCATGAGTGTGGTTGGCGAATCCACGGAATCGAAGCTGCCTCAGGCAACCGCTCCGGCTACCCCGGTAACGGCCGAAGAACCAGCGCTGGCCACCGCCACTCCGGAGGCCGTTGCCACGCCCGCGACCCTGCCCAGCGAATCGGAGCTGGAGCAGGATCGGCTGGAGGTCTCCCGCGCGCTGGCCAAGGTCCCGGGCGTCAGCCGCGGCGTCTGGATCTCGCGCTCCACCCTGTCGGTGGACCGCATCGTCGCCGAAGACGCGGCTTTTAGGCTGGTGTGCGCAGAACTGGGCCGTTATCCGGCGCTGGCCTTGACGCGCGTGCAGATGAACCCGCCGGCCGGCAGCGGCGAGCAGGTCCGCTGGCGGCAGTGCGAGTCGCTGTAGCTCCGCTCTCTAAAAAACCTCGTGAGGGTCGCCGCTGCCGGCATGTCCGATGCCTGCCGGCGCCACGCATGCAGCCGCTACCAATGGACTCCGCGCATGAGGGAGGCGAATGCGATCTGCTCCTGGCTGGGCGCTTCCTGCTTGAGCGCGGCGCGATCGCCCTTGGCTGCGGCCGAATCCGGGAACAGCTCGAACGCCGTGCTCATGATGACTTCGTAGGCCTTCGGCGCCAGCGCGTTGATCAGCGCCGAGAAAATCCCCAAGCGGGTGGCGATGCGGCTCGGCTTTTCGATGATGGCGCGCACCAGCAGGTCCGCGGCCTCCTCGGGGGTCAGGGTCGGCACGCTGTCGTACATCTTGGTCGGCGCGATCATCGGCGTCTTCACCAGCGGCATGTTGATGGTGGTGAAGCTGATGCCCTTGCCCGACAGTTCGCCCTGCGCGCAGCGGCTGAAGGCGTCGAGCGCGGCCTTGGAGGCCACGTAGGCGGAGAACCGCGGGGAATTCGCCAGCACGCCGATCGAGCTGATGTTGATGATGTGGCCCTTGCGGCGCTGGGTCATCGACGGCATGAAGCCCATGATCAGGCGGATGCTGCCGAAATAGTTCAGCTGCATGGTGCGTTCGAAGTCGTGGAAGCGGTCGTAGCTGGCCTCGATCGAGCGCCGGATCGAGCGGCCCGCGTTGTTGATCAGGATGTCGACCTGGCCGTGCTCCTCCAGCACCGTCTTCACCAGGCGGTCGCAGTCCGCCATGTCCGCGAGGTCGGCGGTGTAGGCGAAGACCTTGCCGCCGGCCTTTTCCATTTCGTCGCGGGCTTTGAACAGCTCCTCCTCGCCGCGCGCCACGATCACCGTGGTCGCGCCGGCCTCGGCCACCCGCTTGGCCGTGGAAAGGCCGATGCCCGACGAGCCGCCGGTGATGACCACCACCCTGTTGCGCACCTTGCCCTTGAGCGTGCGGTCCACGAACAGGTCCGGGTCGAGGTGGCGCTCCCAGTAGTCCCACAGCCGCCAAGCGTAGTCGTCCAGCCGCGGCACGCCGATGCCGCTGCCCTTGAGCGCGCGTTCGGCCTCGCGGCTGTCGAAGCGCGTGGGATAGGTGATGAACTTCAGCAGCTGCCTGGGGATCCGGAAATCGCGCAGCAGCATGCCGATGAAGCGCTTCACCGGCGGCAGGTTGCCGACGGCCCCGCGGATGCCGCTGGGCACGAACGCGAACATGCGGGCGTCCAGGCGCATGGTCATCTCCGGCGCGTGGCCGGCGCGGCAGAAGGTGTTCAGCACCTCGCCGACGCGCATCGGTTCGGGATCGGTGAGGTGGAAGGTGTGGCCGTCGAGTTTTGGCTTGTGCGCGATGTGGTCCATGGCATCGGCCACGAAATCCACGGGCACGATATTGATGCGGCCGCCCTCGATGCCCAGCACCGGCATCCACGGCGGCAGCGTTTCGCGCAGCTTCTTGATCAGGGTGAAGAAGTAGTACGGGCCGTCGATCTTGTCGATCTCGCCGGTCCGCGAGTGGCCCACCACCATGCCCGGGCGGTAGATGCGCCACTTGACCCGTTTTTCCTGGCGCACCAGGCCTTCGGACTCGTGCTTGGTGCGCAGGTACGGATCGTCCAGGCCTTCGGCCTCTTCGAACATGTCCTCGCGGAAGACGCCCGGGTACAGTCCGGCGGCGGCGATCGAGCTGGTGTGGTGGAACACGCCGGCCTCGATCGCCGCCGCCAGGTCGAGCGCATTGCGGGTGCCGTCGATGTTGGCCGCGCGCTGGGATTCGGCGCTGGCGGCCAGGTCGTAGAGCGCGGCCAGGTGGAAGAAGTGCTTGACCTTGCCGGAAAGCGCGCGCAGCTGGGCCGCGCTCAGGCCGCAGTTCGGCTGGGTCATGTCGCCGTGGACCACGGCGATGCGCTTGGGGTCCCAGCCCGCCTTCCTGGCGATGGCGTCGAACTTCTTCTGCGAATCCTTGCGCACCAGCACGTGCACCGTACCGCTGCGCTTGAGCAGGTTGCCGATGAGGTAGCGGCCGATGAAACCGGTGGCGCCGGTGACGAAATAACTCATGCCCTGCTCCTCATGTTCGACCCCCTCGCACGGGAAATCACGACCGTTCCGCACGCAGCATAGCCAGCGGGAGGCGGCTCTGACTAGGGCTGCCAATGATGCGCAGGCGTGGGA